>CAZHIK010000795.1:0-4646 GCA_964532635.1 uncultured Enterobacterales bacterium | reverse complement strand
GGTGGGTGGGGGGCGGGAGGAGGGGGGGGGCATGCGTGGTTCGGGGGACCTCGAGCCTTTAGCCTATAGCCTCGCTCTCCCCGCCGCCGGAGGACTCATGTCCGATCAGCCCGAGCGCAGCTACCACATGACCCCCGAACAGCTGCGCCAGCGCGGCTACCAGGTGGTGGACTGGATCGCCGACTACCTCGAGCGGCTCGAGGACTTCCCGGTGCGGTCTCAGGTTGCGCCGGGTGAAGTGCGGGGCATGCTGCCCGAGCATCCGCCTAAGCAGGGCGAGCCCTTCGAGGCCGTGATGGCGGATCTCGAGCACGCGATCCTGCCGGGGATCACCCACTGGCAGCACCCGAGCTTCTTCGCCTACTTCAACGCCAACGCCTCGGGCCCCAGCATCCTGGGGGAGCTGCTGAGCGCCGGGTTGGGGGTGCAGGGCATGCTCTGGTCCACCAGCCCCGCCTGCACCGAGATCGAGACCCTGGTGATGGACTGGCTGGTGGAGCTGCTGGGCCTGCCGCAGGCTTTCCATTCCAGCGGGAAGGGGGGGGGAGTCATCCAGGACACCGCCTCGAGCGCCACCCTCTGCGCGTTGCTCACCGCCCGGGAGCGGGCCAGCGGCTGGACCGCCCACCGGGATGGCACGCCCCCGGAGCTGTGCGCCTACGCCTCGACCCAGACCCATTCGTCCCTCGAAAAGGCCGTGCGGGTGGCGGGCATGGGGACCTCGCGGCTGCGGCTCGTCGGCACCGATGCCGCCTTGCGCATGGACCCGGCCGCCCTGCGCCGGGCTGTGGAGACCGATCTCGCGGCGGGGCTGACGCCCTGCTGCGTGGTGGCCACGGTGGGCACCACCTCCACCACCGCGGTGGATCCACTCCGCGCCATCGGTGAGATCTGCCGGGAGCATGGCATCTGGCTGCACGTGGACGCTGCCCACGGAGGCACGGCGGCGCTGCTGCCCGAGCTGCGCTGGATCCACGACGGCCTGGAGCTGGCGGACTCCTACTGCTTCAATCCCCACAAGTGGATGTTCGTCAACTTCGACTGCGACGCCTTCTGGGTGCGGGACCGGGCTGCCCTGGTGCGCACCTTGAGCGTGCTGCCCGAGTACCTGCGCACCGCGGCGACCGAGTCGGGCAAGGTGATCGACTACCGGGACTGGCACGTGCCCCTGGGGCGGCGCTTCCGAGCGCTGAAGCTGTGGATGGTGCTGCGGCACTACGGGGCCGATGGCCTGCGGCACCACGTGCGGGAGCACCTGCGGCTGGCCGAGTGGCTGGAGGAGGAGATCGCGGCCCATCCCGACTGGGAGTTGGCCGCGCCGCGTAGCATGAACCTGCTCTGCTTCCGCCACATCCGCGGCGACGTCGCCAACCAGGCCATCATGGATCGGCTCAACGCCGAGGGCGCCATCTTCCTCACCCACACCAAGCTCGACGGCCGCTTGGTGCTGCGGCTGTGCATCGGCGGCACCCACACACGGGAGCGCCACGTGCGTGCTGCCTGGGAGCGGCTGCAGGCGGCTGCGCTACCAGATGCCGGGTAGCAGGATGGTGGGCACCTGGCGGGTGTAGGCGATGTAGCCCTTCAGCTCGTCGCGCAGCGCGCGGTCCTCGAGCAGCGCCCGGACCACCTGGATCGCGGCGATTCCGACCGCAGGTGCCCAAGCCCAGATCGAGCAGAGCAGCAGCGGCACACCCGCGACCTGGATGATGGCGGCCAGGTAGCCGGGGTGGCGCACGATCCGGTAGGGCCCGTTGTAGATGACCTTGTGGCCGATGTCGCGCTGGATGCGAAGCCCCTCTTCGTAGTGGGGGTTTTCGATCATGGCCCAGGCCTGGGCCACGGCGCCGAAGAGCACCAGCATGGTGCCGGCGTAGACCAGGCTGTTGGGCAGCTGGGAATAGCCGAAGCGGTGCACGTCCAGGCCCGCGACGGCGGGAAGGGTCAACATCAACAGCGCGGATGCACCCGCCAGCAGGCGCTCGTAGGGCCGGCCCTGGCTGAGGCCCTTGGCCCGGCGCTTCATCAGGTTGGGGTTCTCGCGCATCAGGGCGACGTGGGGGGTGACGGTGGCGATGGCCCACAGCGCCACGAAGACCCAGCCTTGCGCCCACTTCGTGGTGCCAGCCGCAAGGAAGAGCAGCGAGCTCATCGCCACCACGCCCACCAGACCCAGGGCCATGGGCCTCCATGCGGAAACGGGGATGTTGGGGGCGAGACGGGCCTTCATCGGAGTGCGCTCCAGTGCGGCGCCTTGTAATGGGTGCTGGGTGTTCATGGCGAGTGCGACATTGACATGTACGCCCGCCGCGTGAGAGGGAGGGGGCGGAGGCCCATGGATTCAGGCAGAGCGAGCGGGATTTCATCCCTGATGGTGGCAGGACCCTTCCTGGTGGATCGGCTGCGGTACGAGGACGGAGCGGAGCCGCGGGAGCTGCCTGGCGGAAACGGCCTGGTGGTGGCGGCCACGGTCGCTGGACTGGGGTGGCCGGTGGTGTTGGCGGGGCAGCTGGCTGAGGATGAGCTGGGTGAGCGGCTGGCGCGCTACCTCGAGGCTCGGGGTGTGCGCCTGCTGCGACAGGAGGCCCCGTCGGGGGCGGAGTCGAAGCGGGCGGAGATCCTGGTGTCGGCGGATGGTCAGTGGCGGACGCTGGGCACGCACCCTCAGCGCTACCCCTACATCGGTGGGCCGGTGCCGCTGGACGGGTACAGCGCCTTGTTGCTGACGGGGTTGTGCTCCCTGTGGCGCAGCTGTCCTGGGCCGGTGGAGGCCTGGCTGGCGGAGGCGCGACGGGCCGGGGTGCCGGTGGCCCTGGGGCTGAACAAGCTGTCGTCGGGGGAAGCCACGGTGGTTCGGCGGCTGCTTGGAGCGCGGGACACGCTCTTCTGCAATCGCGAGGAGGCCTGCGCTTGGTTGGGGGTGGGTGCCGAGGGATTGGTACGGGCGCTCGCTGGGGCCCCCGGGGGCGATCTCGTGGTCAGCCTGGGCGCCGAGGGTGTGCTGGTGCGGCCCGAGGACTCAGCGGTGGTCCACCTCCCAGCCGAGTCGGTGCAGGTTGTCAGCACCATCGGCGCTGGAGATGTGCTCTGCGCGGTGACCGTTGCGCGGCGGCTGGAGGGTGTGCCCTTGCTCGAGGCGGCGGCCGCGGGCCAGCGCGCGGCGACGGCGTCGGTGCGCAGTGAGCGCTGGGATCGGTGGATGGTGCCGTGATCTCGAGAGCGGGACTGGGCTTCCAAGGCGCGTGATTGTCACAGGGGTGAGCCCACTTTCGCGAGAATGGCTCGGAAAGCGCGTCAGTTCTCCGGGGGTGAGCCGACTCTACCGAGAATCACTCGGAATCCGCGTCATTGTCCCGGGGGTGAGCCCACTCTTCGGAGAATCACTCGGAATCCGCGTCATTGTCCCGGGGGTGAGCCCACTCTCGCGAGAATCGCTCGGGCGCTTCTCGGGGTACGCCGCTGCCGGGGTATCTTCGGCTCGTGGACGCTGTCTCCCGGACTTGCACCCTCCTCGCGCTCGCCGCGCTCACCGCCTGCGACGGCGGCTGCGCCGCCGAGCCCGCCCGCGACACGGGCCCCTGGGAGGGGGCGCCCCAGGGGTTTCGGTCCTTGGCCAACGCGGTGGACGTGCAGGTGGACCAGGTCGCAGTGATGGTGGTCGGTGACTTCACGTGGGACGGGGTGTAGGACTCGGCGTTCTGGACCGGCGGGGCCAGCATCGTGGAAGGACCCCTCGAGGCGTGTTTCGACCTGGAGGAGCCGGGCACTGTCACCGCCAGCATCGAGAGCCCCGAGGGGGCCTGGACGGGCTTCCACAACCAGGCCGGCGACCCCAACGGCGACGGCATCGACGATCTGGTGGTCTGCCACTACTCGAGCGAGCCCGGGACCGGGCACGACAGCAGCTACACCTACCGGCTGCACCTCTTCCACGGACCCCTCGAGGGGCAGCTGGTGGCGTCGGAGGCCAGCGCCGCCGCGGTGCTGATGGACGAGGGGACCGGGCCGCTGGCCACCTTCTCCCAGGTCCGCATGGGGGATGTGAACGACGACGGGATGGACGATCTGCTGATCGGGGCGCCCAGCCGGACTCCGGGCGCCGACGAGCCCGGCCGCGCCTGCCTGGTGCCAGGGCCGCTCAGCGGGAGCGCGAGCGTTCGCGACGCCCACACCACCTTCGAGGAGGATCCCGAGGTGGAGGGGGCGGGCGCCCTGGTGTCGGCCGGGGGAGACCTGGACGGCGACGGGGTGGGCGACATGCTCATCGCGGCCGGCAACACGTGCAACGGCGGCCTCTACCTGTTTCGCGGTCCACCCCCCGAGGGCATCGTCAGCGTGCTGGAGGGCGATGCTGTGCTGTCGGGCAGCCCGATGGGCGAGACGGATCGAATGTCGGTGGGGGACATGGACGGTGACGGGCACGACGACGTGATGGTCAGCGACGGCTGTGGCTACGGGGCCTGCTGCGGGGCCATCCGGGCGCCCTGTGGCCACCGACGCCGACGCCGTCATCAAGGGCGAGGGTGACTTCGACGGCGGCCCTGGCGGCTGGATCGCCAGCGCCGGCGATGTCAACGCCGACGGCTACGAGGACCTGTTCTTCCTGGGGCAGGATCGGGTGTTGAAGGGGGAGTCTTTCGTGGTGT
>CAZHIK010000794.1:2166-4650 GCA_964532635.1 uncultured Enterobacterales bacterium | reverse complement strand
GTCGGCGTTTCATCTCGCGATGTCTCGGTCTTCAGCACCCCGCTGGCCCGGACGAAGGATGAGACGCCAGGGCCTCAGCGGCAGGGCAGAGACCGCGGTGAACAGGGTGACGCCGCCGAGGATGAACGCCGCCCGCACCCAGGGCTCGCCCATGGCCATGCGCTGGTGAGTCAGCGCGAGGCCAGCGCGCAGCCACTCCAGGACACCGAGGGTCAGCGCGACGCCCCACAGCGGGAGCGCCCAGGGGCGGCGAACCAGCAGCAGCATGGGGAGCGCCACGCACAGGACCACGAGGGGCCACCAACCCCAACGCAGGGCGTGGGCGGCCAGGATCAGGCTCGCGAGGGTGGCGGTGCTGGCGGTGAGGATGCGGAGCATGGAGGCGAGCAGAGATGGAACCAAAAACTGGAATGCAGATACCGAATAAAGCCGGGAGCCGCAAGGAGCGCACCGCCGAGGGTCCGGGGGAGGCACGAACGGAGCCTGCAGACCGCTCTATCGAAGTTCGGGCGTCACCACGTCTTTCAGCATGACCGCGCCCAGGTGCCGCTCGACGAGCACGCGGGCTTCTTGCTCCAGCTTGGTCAACCAGCACTGTCGGACCATGCACACCTCTCGCCCCAGCAGGCACCCAGCCGGCGAGATGGGACCGTCGATGGCTTCCAGGATGGTGAGCAGGGAGGTGCGCGACGGATCGGCCACGAGCGTGAACCCTCCCCTTGCACCCCGGATCGAGCGGACCAGCCCGGCGGAGGCGAGGCGTTGGAGCACCTTGGCCATGTGCGACTCGGACACCCGCAGCGACTTGGCGATGGTGCCAGAGCTGCTGGGCCCTTCTTCCCCCTCCAGGACCAGGTAGATCATCGCGTGGATGCCGAGATTGGCGGCTTCGGTGAGGCGGAGGATGCTGTCCACGCGGGGCTCCTGTGATCGTGGAGAAACAGGAGTCCGTATACCAGAATTTCTGCGTCCAGGCCGGCTCGGCCTGTGCGGGGTTAGCTGCAGTGCCCTCCCCCGCAGGTAGAGCCAAGGTCATAGACCCAGCGAGCATGAAGTCTGTCAAGCTATCCCTCTTCACCAGGCTGGCCGAACACTTCACGGCAGGTCGAGAGCCAGTCATCGTCGATCTGGTCAAACCTACAGGAGGTGGTGGGGAGCGCCTCTCCCCCTTCACCATGGTGGGGCTCGAAGGGGGCAAGGCCGGTCTCGCGTGGAATCTGCTCGTCACTCCCGAGGACCGGGTGGCCTACGACGCGCTGCAACCCGAGGCCGTGTCGGGCCGATCAGCCCTGGACCTGGCGAGGGGCTACCTGGACGGCGACCAGGTCGAGCGCATCGTGGGCTACGCCGCGTGTCATGCGCTCTCGCAGATTTTGTTGGAGGACCGGGATGCCCACCAGCCGGCAGGCGACGACCTCGTGAGCCTGGCTGCGCCCGAGTCGAGGGATCACATCGGCGTCGTTGGCTTCTCACCGCCGCTGGTGAGGGCGCTCGCGGCGAAGGCGGGGCGGGTGACGGTGCTCGAGGCCCGTGACCGCAGCACGAGCCTGGAGCGCGTCGCGATCACCAAGGACGCCCAGGACCTCGCTGCCTGTGACAAGGTGCTGATCACTTCCACCTCGCTGCTCAACGAGAGCTTCGCCGAGCTCGAGCGCATCACTCGTGGAGCGGGCTATCGGGCGTTGTATGGTCCGGGCGCGGGCATCCTGCCCGAGCTGTTCTTCGATCTCGGCTTCGACGCGGTGGGCGGGATGCTCGTGCTCGACGGTGAGCTGCTCATGGAGCGGCAGCGCAGCGGCCAGAAGTGGGGTGATGCCAAGCTGAAGTGCGTGTTCAAGAAGCAACAGGGACCGCGTGGTGGTCCGCGTTGAGGCCCTGGGGCAGCTACCCGAGCTGCAGCCGTTTCTTCAACCGGTGCAGGTTGGCCCTGCGGGTCCCGAGCTGGCGCGCGGCCTCGGCCCAGTTCCCCTCGCAGCGCTCCACCGTACGCAGGATGAGCCGTCGCTGGAACTCGTCCACGGCCTCACGCAGGCCCATCCCGTCCAGCGCATCCAGCTCCTGCTCGACCCGACTCGACGACCCGGGGAGTTCGGCCTCACCCACGGACTCGAGGTTCAGGTGCGCGGCCTCGACCAGCACGGCGCCACCCCGCTCTCCGCCCCCAGCGCGCAGCGCAGCCCGCAGCAGCACGTGCTCGAGTTCGCGCACGTTTCCTGGCCAGGACCAACCCCGCAGCAGCGGGCGGGCCGAGGGACCGAGCTGGATGGGGCCAGTCCCCAGCCGTACACGGGCCTGATCGAGGAAGTGCCCCGCCAGCAGCAGCACGTCGTCCCCGCGCTCTCTCAGGGGCGGGACCTGGATCGGGTACACGCTCAGACGGTGGTAGAGGTCGGGGCGAAAGCGCTCGGCGCGCACCTCGGCACCGAGATCCCGATTGGTAGCGGCCAGGATGCGTACGTCGCCGCGACGGGGCAGGGCTGCCCC
>CAZHIK010000794.1:0-2156 GCA_964532635.1 uncultured Enterobacterales bacterium | reverse complement strand
ACCCGTTGCACTTCACCCTGCTGCAGCGCACGGAGCAGCTTGGGCTGGATGGACAGGGGAAGCTCGCCGACCTCGTCCAGGAAGATCGTGCCCTCATGGGCCAGCTCGAAGCGACCCCGCCGATCCGCCACAGCACCCGTGAAGGCTCCCTTGACGTGCCCGAACAGCTCGCTCTCAGCGATGCTCTCGGGCAGGGCGGCGCAGTTGATATGGACCAGGGGCTGTTCAGCGCGGCACGAGCGGGCGTGCACGGTGCGGGCCACAAGCTCCTTGCCCACGCCGGTCTCCCCCGTGATCAGCACGGTGAGATCCGAGGCCGCGACACGGTCGATGTCCGTGTGAAGCGCCTCGATGGGCGCGCTCTGCCCCAGGATCTCTCCGCCACCACGCTGCAGCGCCTCAGTCACAAGCCGGCGGCTGAGCTGCCCGCGGCGCTCTGCCAGATCCTCGAGGGCATCGATCAAGCCCGCCGTGCGCATGGCGGCTGCAGCGAGGGCGGCGAAGGCCTGCAGGGCGCGCTCGTGTTCTGCGTCGAACTGGTCCGGACGCAGGGCATCGACCGTCAGCGCCCCCACCAGCTCGCCGTCCACTCGGAGAGAGCAGCCCATGCAGGAATGCACGCCCGGGTCGCCGCTGGCGGTTGACGCGATGAAGCCGTCGAAGGGGTCGGGGCGCGCGTCCCCGGCGGGGAAGCGCACGGCGTCCGTCGAGGAGAGGATCGCCGCAAGCCGGGGCTGCTCGGTGGGGAGGTAGCGCCGGCCGAGGATCTCGGGGGAGAGCCCCTCGGCGGCGAGCACCTGGAGCCCCTTCCCGTCCACACGCATCAGTGTGGCGGCGTCGCAGGGCACCACCCGAGGTGAAGCCCCTGGAAGTGGTGTACGAAGCATTCCCGGCGGGCTGACCGGCCTGCTACCCCGATGACTGGCGGAGGTCACCGGGTCCTCGTAGATGGAAATTGAACAAAACCACCATCCTACGAGGAGATGACCCGATGACCACTGGGAACGTAGAGCTGAACGGCGTGCTGAGCAAGGTTCTTCAAGACGGCCACAAGGACGAGCTGCTTGCGATCCTGCTGACGACGCTGCAGCAGATCATGTCTACCGAAGCGAACGAGCTGTGCAATGCCGATTATCGAGCGCGCACGGACGAGCGCGAAAACTCTCGCAACGGCTACCGAACGCGCCCCTTCGAGACGCGCCTGGGTGGCCTGGAGCTTCAGATCCCGAAGCTGCGCAAGGGCAGCTACCTGCCCTCGTTCATCAATCCACGGCGCCGGTGGGAGAAGGCGTTCGTCAACGTCGTCAGTGAGGCCTACGTGCTGGGCGTCTCGACCAGGAAGGTCGAGTCGCTGATTGAGGCGATGGGCGCGAAGGGCATTTCCAAGAGCGAGGTGTCGCGCATGGCCGCCGAGCTGGACAAGCAGGTCACCGCCTTCCGTGAGCGTCGTCTGGACGCTGTGGAGTGGCCCTACGTGTGGCTGGACGCCCTGTACATCAAGGTCCGCGAGAACAGCCACGTGGTCTCCAAGGCCGTGCTGGTGGCCTACGGCGTGAACAAGCATGGTGAGCGGGAGGTGCTCGGCGTGGACGTGGCTGCGAGCGAGATGGAGGCGTCCTGGAAGGGCTTCCTGGAGGACCTGGTTCGTCGCGGCCTGCGCGGTGTGAAGCTGGTGATCTCGGACGCCCACTCGGGACTGCATGCCGCCATCATCAAGGTGCTCATCGGGACGAGCTGGCAGCGCTGTAGCGTGCACTTCCTGCGCAACGTGCTCTCCCACCTGCCCAGGAAGGCCCAGGCCTTCGCTGCTGCTGCCGTGAAGAACATCTTCCACCAGCAGACCCAGGAGGCCGCCAGAGAGGCTGTGGGCAAGGCTCTGGAGCTGCTGGAGCCGATGTACCCCGCCGCCGCCCAGGTCATCCGAGAGGCCGAGGACGACGTGCTGGCCTACATGGCCTTCCCCACTGAGCACTGGCGCCAGATCAAGTCTTCCAACCCCCTGGAGCGGCTCAACAAGGAGATCCGGCGCAGGACCGACGTGGTGGGCATCTTCCCCAATGACCCCGCGCTGCTGCGCCTCGTGACCATGCTCCTCATCGAGCAGAACCTAAAGCGGAAAACACCGGCAGCACAACCCGCGGGGCAGCACTTGTCCC
>CAZHIK010000793.1:1511-4651 GCA_964532635.1 uncultured Enterobacterales bacterium | reverse complement strand
TGGGCCGCCATGGCCCACGTGAACGCCCCCGCGCCCCCTCCCTCCCTGTTCGAGGGTGTCCCCCGCGAGGCACTGCAGCCCTACCTGGCGGGGCTGTCCAAGATCTACCTGGGCACAGACCAACGCTTGGAGGAGCTGAGCGACCAGACCGACGGCATGGGCATGCTGATCTCCGGCCGGCTGGGACTCACCGTGAGCGACGAGCCCCGCCCCTTCTTCGTGTCGGTGCTCCGCGCGGGTGAGGTGTTCGGCCAGATGGGCGGCATGGTGGCCACCAGCGCCAACCCATCGCTCACAGCCCTCGAGGACTGCGAGGTGCTGCTGCTGCCCAACGACCTGCCCGATCGCATCCAGCAGAGCGATCCGGACATGGCCCAGCGCATCCGCCGCAACCTGGCCAACATCCTGGTCTACCGCCTCGACCTGATGAACCGCCTCGTGGCGGGCTTCATGGCCGGAAGCCACGAGTGCATCGCCCCGGACCCCGCGCCTCCGGCCGAGGAGCCCGTGGCCGCGACAGCCCCGGTCGAGAAGCCTGAGACCCCCATCGAGGAGCCGGCGGTCCATGAGCCACCCGCCGAGGAACCCGCGCCCGAGCCCGAGGTGATCGAGGTCCCCCCCGAGCTCCTCGAGCCCGCCGAGCCCCTCTCCCGCATCCTGCCGGCCGAGGCCGAGACCCGCTGGCTCAAGCGCGTGGGCCTGCGCGACCTTTGCACCATCCTGGTGATGGGCGACGGTTCCGGCGAAGGCGTGCTGCGCCTGGCCAAGCTGCTCCCCCGCACCCGAGTCGTCGGTGTGCTGCCCCCCGAGCTGATCCCGCTGATCCAGAGCCGCCTCGAGGAAGCCGGAGTGGCGGACCACTGCACCCTGGCACCCTGGGTCGGCGGACGCATCCCCTTGGGCGAGAACACCGTCGACCACGCCTGGCTGCGCTTCGCGTTCAACGAAGCCGCCGAGCCCGAGGCCACCCTGGCCGAGCTGCACCGCGTGCTGCGTCCCGGCGGCGTGGTGGCGGCCCAGGATCTCGACGACGGCGGCCTGATGGTCCAGCCCGAGCCCGAGGGCTTTGCCGGCTTCCTGGGCCGCGTCGCGGCCCTGCCCCGCGAGGGCGGCTCCCGGCAGGTGGGCCGGCGCCTGGTGCACCTGCTGGCCGCCGCAGGCTTCGAGCGCAGCCGCGGCCTGGTCTTGCCGCTGACCCCGGGGGCCCTGTCGGCCGGCGAGCTGGCCGACTCCACCTTCGGCCCCATGGCCGAGAAGCTCTACGCCCGCGGCGGCTGGACCCGCGAGGACACCCAGACCGTGCGCGAGCTGCGAGCACTTGGCGAGCGCGAGGATGCGTGGATCTGCGTGCCCGTGATCTGCGCAGCGGCGAGGGTGCCGGCGGAAGAGGACTAGTCGCTCCATGCGCGCCCTCCAAGCGGCCTCCCCTCTGTGGAGCCTCCTCGCTGCCAGCCTGCTGGCCTGCCAGCCGGCCGAGGACTCGAGCCAGGAGCTGGACTGTGAGCAAGGAAAGACCCTGAGCTGCTTCTTGGAGTCCGCCGGCGTGGACACCGAGATCAGCCAGGTCTTGAGCGAAGACGTGCTCGACGCCGACGAGAAGTGCGCGGAGTTGATCACCCTCTCCGAATCGACGGGCTCATACGTGGGCTGGGAGTGCACGGAACCGGAGGGGGAGCCGGTCAGCACATGGATCGATCTGGACGCCTCGGGCTGGGCCACCTGCGGCGTCAGCTCGGGCGGAGAGCTGGACTGCTGGGGCTGTGACGAGGAGAGCGACAAGTGCTCGCCACCCTCGGGTCGGGACTACAGTCATGTGGACGTGGACTGGTACGGATGCGCCCTCCTCGAAAACGGCGCCCTCAGGTGCTGGGGTTGCGACGAGGACAACAACTTCGGCGAATGCGACTCGAGGTCGGGCCCGTACACCGATGTCGCAAGCACCCTCTGGACCACCTGTGCCATCGACGAACAAGGATCCATCCAGTGCTGGGGCTCCAAGGGCTGGGAGTGGAACGAGGAGACCGTCCCTGAGGGGGAGTTCGTCCAACTGGACATGGCGGACCACGCCTACTGCGGAGTGACAACGGGAGGTGACCTGGAGTGCTGGGGCGACCAAGACCAGGTCCAACCCGACCCTGACGACAGCTTCACCCAGATCGCCTCCAGCTCGCCCAAGACCTGCGCGGTCACCACCGAGGGTGAGATCCGCTGCTGGGGTTCCTTCTTCCTGGGCGACGCCGACCCTCCCGCAGGCAACTTCACGCAGGTGGAGGTGGCGTCGGGTCACGGCTGTGCACTGACCACCGAAGGCACCGTGAGCTGCTGGGGCTGCGTCAGTGACGAATACGACCGTGGCCAGTGCCGGGCGCCCACCGGCTACACCGACGTGGTCGACATCGCGGTCGGTACCTGGCACTCCTGCCTGCTGCGGGCCAGCGGTGAGGCGCACTGCTGGGGCTGCAGCGGCGAGGAAAACTACGGCCAGTGCGACGTGCCCTGAGAGCCTCCGCCAGCGCCTCCCGCCTGTCCCAGGTCCCCCTTGACTCACGCACCCCCATCCACGGCATTCCTGCTCGCAGCCCTCTCCGGCTGCGGGACCGACAGTGCGCCCAGCGCGCGGGATGCCGATCGGAACCACTACCTCGCGGGCCTCGGGTCCGGTGATCCCGCAGCCCGGCTCGAGCACTGCCGCGCCATCATCGAACCGAGCCTCCAGGGCGACTGCCTGTCCGTCCTGGTCGGGTCCGTCGCTGCCCCTGGTGAGCAGGATGCCCGCGGGATCTGCGCCCAGCTCGAGTCACCCACGTGGCGCGATGAGTGCTTCTTCGCTGCCGCCGAGCGGGCGATCGCAGAGGACGATCCCGCCGAGGCCGCCAAGCTCTGCGCTCAGGCCGGCGCGTTCTGGACCGACTGCTCGGCTCACCTGTGGCAGGAGGCTCTCCGGGAGCTGATCCATCCCCTCGGCGTCCGGGCGTTCGTTGACCGCCAGCAGGAGGTCCAGCTCTTCCACGATCGCTGGAGGGTGCACTTCGGGGAGGATGCCGAGTTCAGCAGGCACTTCGGGGAGCACGCGTACCGCCTGGCCTTCGAGGAGGGCTACGAGATCGAAATCAGCGCCTGCGAGCGCGTCCCAACGCACC
>CAZHIK010000793.1:0-1501 GCA_964532635.1 uncultured Enterobacterales bacterium | reverse complement strand
AGGCCTCCCAGCGGCGGAGAGAGCGGATCGAGCGCTGACGCCTACCGTGCCCATCCACCCGCTCCCTTCGCTCGGGGTCGACGGTGCCCGTAGCCGCTCTGACCATGGTCGGCATTGTGCCGCGAAACCGTAGGTTTCGCCGGTACGAACGCCGACGCCCGAGGCCGCCGAAGGTCGGCTTCGGGCCTATTTCGCGTACGCCAGCGCCATCAGATCCCAAGCCAGCTCCACCGGCGCCTGATCGTCGGTGAGCACCCGCGCTTCTTCCCAGCCCTCCACCGGACCCACGATCTTCTTCGGGAGCGCCCGGCGAATGCGGTTCAGGCCCGCAGACTTGCGCATCAGCGCCACGTGCTGGGCTCCGGCGTCCATGGGCTTTTCGCGGGTGGTGGCGATGATGACGTCGTTGGAGCGGGTGGCGTCCACCAGCACCACGGTGGGGAAGACCTCTTTCATGGTGGCGTAGATCATCGCCGCCAGGTCGCGGCTGACCCCGCGCACGCCAGCGACGTTGACCGCCAGCACGGCGTCTTCGTTCATGTGGGCCCGCACCTCTTCGAAGAACTCCACCGTGACCAGGTGGAAGGGGATGTAGGGCTGCCGGTAGGCGTCCATCATCACCAGGTCGTAGCTGTTGTCGGTGGCCTGCAGGAAGATGCGGCCGTCCATGACGATGGGGGTGATGCGGGGATCGGCGTCGTCGAACCACTTCTTGCCCACCTCGACCACCGCGCCGTCGATCTCCACGCCGTCGACGTGGGCGTCGGGGAAGGCCTCGAGCATGTGACGGGCGATGGTGCCGCCGGCCAGGCCGATCACCAGCACATCCTCCAGGGCCTCGGGCTCATCCAGCCACAGGGGTGTGGCCGCCATGTAGGACCAGATGCCGGTGGTCTCCCGGTGCTCGGTCAGGCACTTGACCGAGTGCACGCCCACGCCTTCGTTCAGGTACAGGTGGTAGGCCTCGGGGCACTTGCCGAAGGGCTCCTTCACCACCTGGATGAAGTGGTACAGGCTCTCGGTCTCGTACAGCAGGCCGTCCATGGGCCGCACGATGCCCTGGGGCAGGATCATCAGCATGGCGGCACCCGCAGGGGGAAGGGCCGCCTTCCAACCGCCCAGCCAGCCCAACAGGCTCACCAGCAGGAACGCCACGCCCACCACGATGAAGGTGTTGCGTACGCCGAACAGGGGCACCAGCACCAGGGCTGGCAGGAAGGAGCCCACGATGCTGCCGGCGGTGGACAGGGCGTAGAGCCGACCGGCCGCCTTGCCCGCGCTCTCGACATCGGACACGGCCAGGCGCACGGCCCAGGGGCTGACCATGCCCATGATGGTGATGGGGGCCGCCAGCAGAGCGATGGTGCCGAGCATGCCGCCGATGAGTGCGCCGATGGCCACGCCGGGCTCGGCGAGATCCGCGCCGGTGAGCAGGGGCCGCATCACCGCACTGGCCGCCCGCAGCATGGGCTGGGCGAAGAAGGGAATGAGCAGCACCATG
>CAZHIK010000792.1:3052-4657 GCA_964532635.1 uncultured Enterobacterales bacterium | reverse complement strand
CTCCACCACCTGGAAGCCGTTGGCCTGGACATCGCCTGCGTCGAAGAAGCACACCGCACCCTTCTGGCGAGCCCAGTTGGTGGCGAGCCGGATAGCGGCCGGCTGGGTGAGCACCGTGCGGCCCCAGAGGGGATCGTGCAGGCCGGGGTTGCGGTAGCGCTCGGCCTTGAACTGCTCCCAGGCCTGGCGCTGCTGGCGACAGGCCGCGAACCAGGGGGAGAGCTTCTCCGCGACCTTGCGGGGCTGGGCTGCCAGCCGGGCGTTGAGCGCCTCGAGGGTGGCCGCGGCCTCACCCACCAGCGGGATGCTGCGGCCGTAGTGCACCGCCGCGTGGGCGTCGGTGTTGATGGTGATGACCCGCTCGGCGCAGGGGTAGCCGGTACGGGAGCTGTCGCTCTGGCACACGGCCCGGGCGCCCACCGCCACCACCAGATCCGCCTTGTCCATGGCGTGGTTGCCGCAGAGGGTGCCCTTGGAGCCACCCACCAGCATGTTGCGGGGGTGCTCGTAGGGGAGCACCCCGCTCACCAGGGGGCTGAGCACCGCTACGCCGTCCACCAGGTCCAGGAAGCGCTCGAGCTGCGGGCCAGCGTTGCGGGCGCCGCCCCCCACCTTGACCGTGACCCTCTCGGCCCCCAGCAGGGCCTCCACCGCGGCGTCGCAGGCGCCCTCGTCCCGCGCCGCGGGCAGGGCCGGCGGGGGCTGGATGTGAAGCTCCGCAGTGTTGAAGCCCTCGAGCAGGGCCGGCTGGGTGTTCATGGGCAGCAGCAGGAAGAAGGGCCCAGCACGGTGGGGGTGGTCCACGGCCACGCGCCCCCGGCGCAGGGCGGTGGGCAGGGCCCAGGGGGTGTGCAGAGTGTAGGTGTCGCCCATGGCCGAGAACATGCGGTGGAACAGTCCCTGCTCGTGGCGGGGCACCTGCTGCATGTTGGGGCCTTCGTCCTGTGTGGTCTCGTCACCCAGCAGGTACCAGACCCCCAGCCCGTCGCTGGCGGGGACGAGGGACGCGGCGAGGGCCTGCAGGGCGCCGGGGCCGATGCTGGTGACCACCGCGGCCTTCTCACCGGTGACCCAGCGCAGGGCGGCGGCCGCGTGGCTCGCTTCCACCTCGCTGCGGCAGGGCACCGTGCGCACCAGCCCTGCCTGCTCGTAGACCCGCAGCACCTCGCCCAGGTCGGTGGAGCCGTGGCCCAGCACGGTGAGGTAACAGCGCACGTCCTGGATCAGCAGGCCCAGCACCAGAGCCTCGACGGTGGTGACGTCGAGGCGAGCGGCGAGGGTGCCGGCTGCGACGGCGGCGTCGACATCACCGGCGGTCGCGATGGCCTGGGCGCGAGCGAGGCGTTGGGCGGCGAGAACCTTGGGGGAAGTGGTGACCATGGGTTCCTCCTCGGGGGTGGACTAACCGGCGTGGTCTCTCTCTCCCGCCGCGATGAATCACCCTCTCCTGGTGGTGAGTCGCGAGTCCGGTCCGCGGGGCGGACCTCAGCGGGGACTCATGGGGGTGAGTCGCGAGTCCGGTCCGCGGGGCGGACCTCAGCGGGGACTCATGGTGGTGAGTCGCGAGTCCGGTCCGCGGGGCGGACCTCAGCGGGGACTCATGGG
>CAZHIK010000792.1:0-2952 GCA_964532635.1 uncultured Enterobacterales bacterium | reverse complement strand
CGCGTTCGGCGACCGCGAGGCGGACGTCCAAGGCCACTCACCGGCATGAGTCGCGTTCGGCGACCGCGGGTCATGGGCGGGTTGGTTCGCCTCCCCTGTCCGCCCGGGCTGCGCGTGGGGCGCCCGAGCGGCTAGGTTGGACCAGCCCTCCCGCACCGGAGCCCAGACCATGCTGCGAGAGATCCACATCGACCTGGAAGCCGGCACCACTCGAGCCCGCGACGTCACGGGGCTCGATCGTTTCGGCAAGGAGCTGGCCGTCGAGCGCATGGTGAGTGCCCCCGAGCCCGACGCCACCGTCTACATCTCGGGCTACACACCCACGACCGCGTCGGGATTCCCCTTCGCCGGCAAGCTCAACCTCTACGGCATCAGCCGGCTGGGCGGGAACCTCCAGGGCAGCCGCAGCGGTGGGCTGATGGGCCGGACGCTCACCGCCCTGGGCGTGGCGGGCATCCAAGTGGTGGGCCGGTGCGCCGAGCCTACCGTGTTGGTGATCGACGAGCTGGCACGCCCACGCCTGCAGCCCCTGCGCAGCTACGGCACCGACATTCGCGGTACCCCCGCCCTGGCACGGGCGCTGTACGCCACCCACGGCCACGACGTGGCCCTCGCCTTGGTGGATCCCGCCACCACCGGCTTCCGATACCCCGCCCTGCTCTGCAACCGCCGCGCCGGAGGCACCCCCAGCCGCGCCGCCGCCAGGGGCACCACCATCCTGGGCGAGAACGGCCTGGTGGCCATCGTCGCCGCCAAGCCCTCCGAGCCCCTGCACCCCATCGCCCCCGAACGCCTCGCCCGGGTGAAGCAGCTGCAGGCCCGCATGGCCCGCAAGCGCCGCAACCGTGCCCTCGCCGGCAGCGACGATGCCGAAGCCCCCCTGCTCGGAGGCACCTACGGCGCCGCAGCCCGTGGTCGCTTCGAGGCGGGCCACGGCCTGTGCAACCTGTTCCGCGACGCCCTCGTGCCCGACGATGTGCTCGAGCGCCTGCTGCCCGACACCATGGTCCGGGAACAGCTGGCCCTGGTGCAGCGCTCGGGCCAGCGCCGCGGTCGCCACGGCTGCATGCCCGGCTGCCCCAACCGCTGCGACCAGACCGCCCTGGTGCCCACGGCCGACGGCGTGCGCGCGGTCAAGGCCGGTGAGTGGGAGACCTGCCAGGGGCTCATCAACCTGGGCCTGTTCGACGACCTGCTCCCCTTCTCCGCCTGGGTGCTCGAGCACTCCAACACCCACGCCTACGACCACATCGAGGCCCTGGTCACCCTGGCCGCCCTGGCCCTGGCGTCCGAGGGCGGCGCCGACAGCGGGGTGCGCTTCGGCGACGCCGACTCCGTTCGAGGCGCCCTGGAACGAGCCGCCGCGGGCGACAGCGATCTCGGGCAGCTGATCCGCCTGGGCGCTGCTGCCGTGGAGCAGCACCACGGCCTGGAGCGCCACTTCACCGTGGGGGGCCACGCCCTGCCCTTCCACAACCCCCGCTCCATGCTGCAGACCGGTGTGGGCTTGAGCTGGACCTACGGCCGCCACGGCGAGTGCTGCGCGGGCGCAGGCCGCCACAACTTCCTGGGCCTGCCCTACGATCCGGCCGACCACAGCCTGCACCGCGAGGCCCACGTGCTCAACGCCGTGCACGCCATGGTGTTGTACGGCGCCATGGACGCCGCCGGCCACTGCTTCTTCATGGGCCCCAGCCTGCCCAGCCTGGCCGAGATGGAGCTGCTGCTCGACGCGGTGGAGCAGCCCCTCGGCATCCCCGAGGCCCTGCAGCGCTCGGCGGCCACCATCCAACGCATCCACGCCTTCGACGCCGCGCGGGGGGTGCACATCCAGCCCCTGCCCAGGGTGTTCTACGAGCGCCCCACCCGGGGCAACGCCCAATCCCCGGACGACGCCGTGGCCTTCGACATCCCCTTCGCCCTGGTGCGCGAGCTGGGAGCCCGGGCCCTCGAGGGCGTGGCCTCGGGGGCCGTCACCCCGCCCCCTGCACTGCTCACACAGGTGCGGGCCGACGCCGCGGAGGCGCTGGCGTGATGCTCACTGCTCTGCTGCTGACCCAGACGGTCCACGCCCACCTGCCTCCCCCGCCGGCCGCCGACATCCCCATGCACGCCGTGCACGCCGCCCTGGCAGGCAAGGCCGAGCCCCCACACCCCCGGGTGCTGGAGCCTCCGCCACAGCTGCTGCAGCGGCCCAGCGCGCCACCGCCGCCGCCCCCCGAGAAGCAGCTGTACGGCGGACGGCTGGACAACCACGTGGACTCCACCAACTTCACGGTGGCCTGGAGGGACGGCGACGGTACCCAGGGCGTGGCCGAGCTGGCGTCCGAGGCCCTCGAGGCCGCCTGGCAGGCCCTCATCGAAGAGCAGGGCTGGCAACAGCCCGTCAGCAGCGAGCACTACCTGCTGTGGGTGCTGCTGGACCCCAGCCTGGGGGGCACCGGCCTGACCACCGAGTACTTCACCGACGACTTCCCCGACGGCTACCCGGTCATCTACCTGAACCCCACCTACGCCCACCACAGCGACTTCTTCGAGAGCCTGGCCACCC
This sequence comes from uncultured Enterobacterales bacterium, assembly GCA_964532635.1. Taxonomy (GTDB): domain Bacteria; phylum Myxococcota_A; class UBA796; order UBA796; family JAFGLY01; genus CALDOK01. The sequence continues at coordinate 401 of CAZHIK010000792.1, read as the reverse complement.
ACGAGTTCGCCCACGCCATCCAGTTCGCCCTGCGGGACTGGGACGGAAACGCCTCCAACAGCTGGTTCTGGGAGGCCAGCGCCGAGTGGATGAGCGAGCAGGCCCGCCCCGAGCTGGACATCTACGCCTGGTCGGTCTGGTACTACAGCACCCAGCCGTGGTTCCGCTTCGACTCCGTCGAGAACTCCCACCAGTACGGCATGTGCGCCCTCAACGCCTACACCGAGGAGTACCTCACCGGGGCCGAGGGCCTGCGCACCACCTGGGAGCTGGGTACGGACCGTCCGGGTCAGCCCTGGAACCTGATCCTCGAAGAGTCCCTGGGCGTCCCGGCTTCGGACATCTGGGGCGGCTTCACCGGCACCATGGGCAACGCCCTGCTGGCGGAGATCGAAGCGCTG
>CAZHIK010000791.1:0-4658 GCA_964532635.1 uncultured Enterobacterales bacterium | reverse complement strand
GGGGCTGGGGGAGCTGGGGGCCGGTGGGGAGGGCCACTGCCGAGGGCCGAGGGCCGCAGGCCGTGGCATGAACAGCTGCCCTCCGGGTCCCTCAGCTGTAAACTTCCAGCGCCTCGCGCCGTTGAACGCGCGCCTGCCCCGGGAGCCCCCCATGAAGGTCGCCCTCATCGGTGCCGAGATCGAAGAGAACCTCGCCCTCCGTTACCTCCACTCGAGCCTGTCCGCTGCGGGCCACGAGCCCCGGCTGTTCGGCTTCTCGGGCCGCGCCGAGCTCGAGCGGGTGGCCTCGAGCGTCGCGGCCTGGCAACCCGACGTGGCAGGCCTGTCGATGTTGTTCACCTCTCGCTCCCGGGAGTTCGTGGACCTGGCCCGCCGGCTGCGCGAACTGGACTTCCGCGGTCACCTCACCGCCGGTGGCCACTTCGCCGCCTTCCACGCCGCCGAGCTGCTCCGGGATCATCCCGCCTTCGACTCCATCGCCCTGGGCGAGGGCGAGGAGCTGATGGTGGAGCTGTGCGCCAGCCCGGAGCACCCCGAAGAAGTACGGGGCCTGGTGGTCCGCGGTCCCGACGGCGGAACCGTCTCCGCCGGCCCCCGTCCCAACCTCTGCGACCTGGACGCCCGCCCCCGGCCCACCCGCCCCGAGCGCTTCCACCGCTACCTGGACCTGCCCATCGCCAACATCCTCTCGGGCCGCGGCTGCTACGGCCGCTGCGCCTTCTGCTCCATCCAGGCGGCCCACCGTCTGAGCGGCGGCCGCCGCTTCCGACAGCGCGCACCCGAGCAGGTCGCGGCGGAGATGGCCCAGCTGTACCACCAGCGCGGGGTGAGGATCTTCAACTTCCAGGACGACAACTTCCTGCTGCCCATCGCCCAGGCCAGCATGGAGCGACTCCGGGCGCTGCAGGCCGCGATGCAGGCCGAGGGCATCGGCCGGGTGGCGCTGCAGATCAAGGCCCGCCCCGACGCCATCGAGCCCCAGATCGTCGACAAGCTCGTCGAAATGGGCTTGTTCCGCGTGTTCCTGGGCATCGAGACCGACGCGGTCAGCGGTCTGCGCCGCCTGGGCCGTGGCATCCGCCGGGAGCAGAACCACCGGGCCCTGGACATCCTCGGCGAGCGCCGGATCCACACCTGCTTCAACCTGCTGATGTTCGACCCCGACGCCGACCTCCCTTCGCTGCGGGAGAATGTGGCCTTCATGGCCAAGCAGCGCGCCTTCCCGCTGAACTTCTGCCGGGTGGAGGTCTACGCGGGCACGCCGCTCGAAGCGACGCTCCAGCAGCAAGGCCGCCTGCGCGGCGACCACATGGGAAGGACCTACACCATCGCCGATGCCCCGGCCCAGCGAGCCTACGAGCTGTTCTGGCGGGTCTTCGCCGCACGCAACTTCGGTGAGGGCGGGGCGCACCACGAGTCCATGCGCCTGGACTACAACCTCCACCTGCTGCGCCACTTCCAGCCCGACCGGGTGGACCGCGGCCTCTGGCGCCGCTGCAAGGCCCTGGTGGCGGACCTGAACCGCGACTCGGCACTGCGCATGGGGCTGCTGCTGGACCGGGCCGAGGCGATGGCCAGCAGCGAGCAGATCGAGGCGGCCGCGGCCGAACTGCGCGAAGGTCGCGCCCACGCCGACCGGCGCTTCGCCTCCGAGATCGCGGGTCTGCTCGAGCGCGTTCGAGGCCTGAACCGGAGCCCATCCTGGACCCGGAGCCGACGCTCGACCGCCCGCCCGGTCCTGGCAGCCGCCATGCTGGCCTCGGCCTGGGTGGGCGCCGACAACGCCATGGCCCAGGACGATGCCTCCGAGCCCCCGCCGGTGCGTGCGGAGAAGCCCCCCGAGCCACCCGACACCCACATGTGCGAGGCGGCTCCGCCGCCCTGGGACCTCTACCAGATCGAACCGCCGCCACCCCCGATCATCACCGTCATCGAACGGCTCGGGGCGGTGCAGAAGTTGAAGTTCGAGTACCTCGAGATCTGTACGGCCGGTGTGAACATCACCGTTGACAGCGCGGGCAATGCCTCGAAGATCGTCGCCATCACCAACCCCCACACCCCAGAGCTGCAGGAGAAGCTCGAGGCCGCCTTCGAAGGCGTGGTCTTCGAGCAGGGCTACCGTCGCCAGGTGCACAAGGTGACCCTCTGGACCCAGTTCGTGCCCCTGGTTCGAGAGGTGGTGGAGGAAGAAGAAACCGAGGAGGAGACCCCTCCGGCCGACCAAGACCCGTCGGGACCATGACCAACGGCAGGGTTCTCGGGCCCTGAGCGCACCACTGCACAGCTCGTACCAAGAAAACGTCACGCAACCCAACACGGCAAAGCAACGGTTGCAGACCTGTTTCCGCACATCGCACTCCCGGGTGCCCGGAAAGCGACAGGGGGAGATGATGGTCGCCTGAATGACCGTCGCCACCGGCAATACGGCTTGTCGCAACCACCGGGCGCGACCTGACGGATCGCATGGAGATCACGCCAAAAGACGGGTTCCATTGGGGCCCCACCCAAGGCGAACCGCCGGAGGCAACCATGGACGACAACAAAGGCCGTGTGCTCGTGATCGATGACGAGCCCGAGATCCGCCGCAACCTCATCTTCGGTCTCACCCAGCACGGCTTCGAGGTCGTGGCTTGCCCCGATGGCATCTCCGCGGTCCACGAGCTCGACCGCGCGGGCGAAGCAGGCGAAGGCTACGACTACCTGGTGACCGACATCTTCATGCCCGACATCGACGGCCTGAAGATCCTCAAGGTCATCAAGCGCCACTTCCCCGACCTGCCCGCGGTGGTCATCACCGGCTTCGGCGACGAGGCCCTCGAGGCCACGGCCCTGTCCGAGCCCAACACAGCGTTCTTGGACAAGCCCTTCGAGGTGCACGAGCTGGTCGCGGCCCTCGAAGACCTGCCCCGCGGCAGCGCCACCACCACCACCAAGTCCCCCGCCTCCGCGGGCGTGCGGGAGGCCACCAGCGCCTACCTCACCGTGCGCATCACCCACGAAGCCCGCAGCATGGAGCTGTTCAAGGCGCTGCAGGAGGTGCCCGGGGTGCATTCCTGCCACGCGGTGCACGGCGACGTGGACGTTGTCCTGCTGGTGCAGGCCCCCTCGGCCGCCGGCATCGAGGAGATCTTCCAGACCGTCGGCGCCATGGCAGGCCTCGAGGTGGTCTCCGTCTCCTCCGTCGAGCGCCCCAAGCTGGACCGGGACATCGAGGACTTCGTGTGCAGCTACCGCGAGGCACTGCGCGGAAGCGAGCAGCCCGCGCACAACGGCCAGCGCGGCACCGCCAGCTACCTGATGGTGGACATCGTTCCCACTGCCATCCAGCAGGTCTTCACCACGGTGTTCTTCATCGACGACGTCATCTTCTGCGACGTCACCGACGACGGCAGCCGCCTGGTGGCCATGATCACCGGCCAGGGTGCGGTGGGCCGCGTGCCCGAGGTGGTGCGGAAGATCGACGAGATCGACGGCGTGCTCCGCGTGCGCCAGGCCCGCATCATCCAGTTCCTCGACGCCTGATCCCCATGCGCGGCTCCGAGTCCTTCCCCTTCGAGCTCTGGCGCTACGACGGCAGCCCGGGGGAGCTGATCCCCCTGCTGCAGTCGGCCCAGGACCACTTCGGCTACATCCCGCGTCGCGCCATCGAGACCATCGCGGGGGTGACCAGCATCCCCGAGAGCAGCATCTACGGGGTGATCACCTTCTACAGCCAGTTCCGACTGCAGCCCATGGGTCGCCACCAGATCCGGGTCTGCACGGGCACCGCCTGCCACGTCCAGGGCGCCTCCACCATCGTGGACGCCATCCAGGACGAGCTGGGCATCGAGGTGGGAGGCACCAGCGAGGACGGGCTGTTCACCCTGTTCACCGTGGCCTGCCTGGGCTGCTGCTCCCTGGCCCCAGCGATGATGATCGACGAGACCACCCACGGGCGCCTGACCCCGGCCGCGGCCCGCAAGCTGCTGCGGAAGATCCTCCGCCAAGCCAAGCGCGAGGCCGGGCACGAGGTGCAGCCATGATCGACATCCTGGTTGGAATGGGGACCTGCGGGCTGTCCGCGGGCGCGCGGGCCGCCTACGAGGCCCTCGAGGCCCTGGCCGCCGCCCACCCCGAGCGCTGCCGGCTGCGCATCACCGGCTGCATCGGCATGTGCTATCGCGAGCCCCTGGTGGAGATCCGTGAGGGCGACGCCCGCACCCTCTACGGCGACGTGGATCCGGACCTGGCGGGGGAGATCTTCGCCCGCCACGTGCTGGGCGGCACCGTCCTGGACGAGCACGTGGCCTGGTGCATCGACGCCGAGGGGAACACGGGGGGCAGCGAAGCCGACTTCCTGGCTCCCCAGCAGCGCATCGTGCTGGCCAACTGCGGCGTCATCGATCCCGAGTCCGTCGAGGACTACGAAGCCCGAGGCGGCTACCAGGCCGCGCGCCAGGCCCTCCGGGGGCTCGAGCCCAGCCAGGTCATCGAGATCATGAAGGCCTCGGGCCTGCGGGGCCGGGGCGGCGCGGGCTTCCCCACCGGGCTGAAGTGGTCCTTCGCCGCCGGCCACGACGCCGATCGCAAGTACGTGGTCTGCAACGCCGACGAGGGCGACCCGGGCGCGTTCATGGACCGCTCGGTGCTCGAGGGCGACCCCCACGCGGTGCTCGAGG
>CAZHIK010000790.1:1913-4660 GCA_964532635.1 uncultured Enterobacterales bacterium | reverse complement strand
TGAGTGTCCCAGGCGCAGAGCACCGCTGGCGCACCCGCTTCCTGCCTTTGGCCGTGCTCACCGCCTGGACCGCGTGGATGCTCTACCGGATGGTCTCCTTCGTGTCCGAACCCAGCATCTGGTGGTCGGTGATCCAGCACTACACCCTCCCCGAGATCGGCAGCGGGCTGGCGCTGGCCTTCCTCCCCGGCGCCCTGCTGTTCGCCATGGTGCGCCGGGCAGCGCCGCTGCGGCCCGCATGGACCGGTGGGCTGTCCCTGATCGCCGCAGGGGCCATCAGCGTCCTCGGTGCTCAGCTCACCTGCAGCTCCCCCTGTCCCATCCATGCCGTGGTCCTGCACATCGCACCGATGATCTCCATCGGCCTGCTGGGTGTCATCGTCGGCGGCCTGTTCCTACAGCGCTTCCGCTAGCCCGGCATCTCCAGCACCCGGGCCAGCGCCGCGAAGCCCTCCACCGGGACCACCTCGGGCCTCAACCCCGAGCCGATGCCGACCTGGTCGAGCGCGGCGAGGGCCCGCTCCTTGCCGAACGCCGATCCCAGGGACTTGCGCAGGGTCTTGCGTCGCTGGGCGAAGGCGGCCCTGGCCACCCGGTCCAGGGCATCGAGCTCGAGCCCCGCGACTGCCGGGTGCGGCCGCAGCTCGAGCGAGATCACCGTCGAGTCCACCTTCGGCGGGGGGTGGAAGGCACCGGGCTTGACCCGCAGCAGCAGCTCGCAGCGGGCCCGTGCCTGCAGCTCCACACTGAGCGCGCCGTAGGTCTTGCTGCCGGGCTCGGCGCAGATGCGCTCGGCCACCTCCCGCTGCAGCATCACCACGAGCCTCACGAAGCTACCCGGGCTGCGCACCATCCCGGAGACGATGTGGGTACCGACGTTGTAGGGCAGGTTGCTGACACAGGTCCAGCCGCCACCCTCGAGGCGGTCTCCCCAGTCGACCTTCATGGCGTCGTCCCGGATGAGCTCCAGGTTCGGCCAGCGCTCGAGCAGGCTGTCAGCGAGGCGATCGTCGCGCTCTACACAGACCAGGCTCACCCCAGCAGCGATCAGGTGTTCGGTGAGGGCACCGAGCCCGGGCCCCACCTCCAACACCGGAGTCCCCTCCTCCACCCCGGCCAGCTGCACGATGCGCCGAGCCACCGAGGGGCTGGAGAGGAAGTGCTGGCCCAGGGACTTGCGGGCGCGGGTGTGCATCGCCCTGAGCTGGGACGCCGGACCGCGCTTCGAGTCCCGGCTCACGCTGCGTCCAGGGGCCAGACGGAGCGCGCTCGCAGGTCGAGGCCGTGGCGCTCACCCAGCAGCAGGCGCTGGCGGCCAGCGTGGGCGATCATTGCCCCGTTGTCGGTGCAGAAGCGCATGGCCGGGATGTGGACATCGAGGGGCAGGGCCTGCAGGCGCTCTCGCAGTCTCCCGTTGGCTGCCACTCCGCCGCTGACCGCGACCTTGCGGATCCCCTCCTGCTTCGCGACGCGCATCACCCGATCGCAGAGCACGTCCACCACGGCTTCCTGGAACGAGGCCGCCACGTCGGGCGGGTGCAGGTCGGGGTGGGCCTCCACATAGGAGCGCACCGAGGTCTTGAGCCCCGAGAAGCTCATGTTCAGGCCCTTGGTCCGCGGCCTGGGGAAGCGGATGGCCTTGGCATCGCCCTGACGGGCCAGCCTGTCGATGACGGGACCTCCCGGGTAGCCGAGGCGCAGCAGGCGGGCGACCTTGTCGAAGGCCTCCCCGGCAGCGTCGTCCACGGTCTGGGCCACGGTGCGGTAGCGCCCCACGGCGTCGGCCCGGTACAGGCTGGTGTGGCCGCCGCTGACCACCAGCGCGAGGAAGGGGGGCTCCAACTCGGGGTTGGCCAGCGCGGGCGAGAGCAGGTGGCCCTCGAGGTGGTTGATGCCCAGGAACGGCAGGTCCCAGGCCAGCGCCGCGGCCTTGGCGAAGGCGAAGCCCACCAGCACCGCCCCGATCAGGCCCGGTCCGGCGGTGGCGGCCACAGCGTCGGGGCGCTCGAGCCCCGCCTGCTCGAGGGCCTCCCGCGCGGTGGCTGCGATGCGCTCGGCGTGGGCCCGGCTGGCCCACTCGGGGACCACGCCGCCGAAGCGAGCGTGGATCTCCTGGGTGTAGGTGACATCCGAGAGCACGCCCTCGGGGCCCACGACGCCAGCGGCTGTCTCGTCACAGGAGGTCTCGATACCCAGGACTCTCACGGCTGCACCTCGTTCGCGGGCGCCGCGTAACCCGGGCTCGATCAGGGCTCCACGCCGGCCAGCTCGTAGACCGTGGCGCCGCGGGTCACGCCGCTGCCCCCAGCGCTCAGCCAGCTGAGCACCAGCTCGGGCCGACCATCGGCGTCCACGTCGGCGCTGCGCAGCTCGCAAGGAAATGCGGTGAGGTCCAGCAGCTGCTCTCCCTGGCGACTGCCCCCTCGGTACAGGGCGAGGCGAAGGCTCGCATAGGGCAGCAGTGCACCCTCCAACAGCTCACCTGCCTCGAGCAGGACCAACTCGTCTGGTGCCCGACCGTCCATGTCCAGCTGGGTCCAGGCCACCACCCGCCGCCCCTGCCCTGGGGGCACAGGCGGCGTGAGGGACCGGCTGGCGTCGCGGTCGCAGCGCTCGCTGATGTCCTCGAAGCCAGCGAGGCTCTCGGGCAGGGTGACGGTGTGTTGGCGCTCTCCCAACTGGATCGCCGGGCGTCCCTCGAGCTCGGGGGTGCCCACCAGCAGCGTGCCCCCCTGCAGGTAGACGCG
>CAZHIK010000790.1:0-1903 GCA_964532635.1 uncultured Enterobacterales bacterium | reverse complement strand
CCGCCCCGAGCAGCAGCGCGGCTCCGAGCAGGGTGGCGATGGACATGCCGCCTCCGGGCGCGGGCTAGGAGTTGCTCTCCCAGGGACTGCCGCTGTAGTAGTTGGCGAAGTTCACGTCGTGGTGGTGCCAGGGGCTGCTGCTGTCCCAGGGACGGTGCACGGCGTCGGGACCCCCGTTGTACACGGCGTACGCAGCCTTTGCCAGGTCGTCGCCGGTGTAGCCCTTCGAGGCGGCGTAGTCATAGGACCACTTCAGGATGTCGGCACCGGCCTTGATGTTCTCGCGCACATCGCCGGAGATGTCGTCCCAGTCGTAGGTGCCGGACCAGGTGTCCTTGTTGATCTGCATCAACCCGTAGTCGCGACCGCCGACGAGCACCGAGCCGTCGCTCTTCCACTGGGTCCAGTTGGACTCGGTCCAGGCCGTGGCCATGAGCAACTGGACCGGGATCCCGTACTCCTCCGCTGCGAACTCCAGCATGGCCTTCACGTTGGCGCGGGAGTGGTCGTTGGGGAAGTCGGAGAGGCTGTCGGCGTCGGTCGTGCTCGTGCTCGTGTCCTCGGAGGTGCTGGAGTCGTCACCTTCGGCCACCGCGTCCTCCGTGGCCTCGGTGGTGGTCTCGGTCTCCGTCACGGTCTCCACGTCGTCCATCAGGTCGATCAGGGGGCAGCCGCCCACCCGACAGGGGGGACGGAAGCCCGGGGGGGGCGGGCCGGGGCGCCGCAGGTGGGGCGGAGGTGGACGGCGCCGCAGCGGCCGGGCCTCGGCGGGGGCGGTGGCGAGGAGGAAGAGCAAGGGAGCAAGGAAGAGGAGCAGGCGGGTCATGGCGTCCTCGGAGGGAGTGCCAATGCCCATCGCAAGGATCGTGCCAACACCCCGAGCTCCGAGAAGCCGGGGATCGTGGCGTCGTCGGGACCTGAGCGCCCCTTTCGGGGGGGCATCGCCTCCCCAGGCGGGGCTCAGAGGTCGCAGCCGGGCTACTCGCCGTCGGTGGGCGCCTGGGTGCCGTCGGCCGGGGCCTTGGCGGGGACCTTGGGGGCCGGCGCCGTGATCGGTCCGCCCTTGACCTCGATCTTCGGAGCGCCTTCACCACCGGTCAAGCCCTGCTGCAGGCGCTGACGACCGGGGATACCCGCCGGCAGGTCCACCCGGGACGGGGGCTTCTTGTCGTCCTTGACCAGCCCCTTCTCCTCGAGCTCCTTGTTGCAGGCTTCGACCTTCGCGAGGGTGGCCGGGTGGTCCTCGATGGACTTGCCCAGGGACTCGAGGCTGGTGGAGAAGGTGTTGGCTGGGTTCTGGCGGGGTGCGGTGGCGGCAGCCAGCTCGGCCTCGAGCCGCTCGATCTCCTTCTTGTAGAAGTTGACCTGGCGCTGGGCCCGCTGCTTGGCGCGCTCTTCTTCCGCCGTGGCCAACCGCTCCTCGTTGCTGGAGAGGCGCTTCTTGTAGGAGTCGATGCGGCTTGCCAGGGCTGCACCGGGGCTGGCGCCCTGCCAACCGACGGCGTCGGGGATGAGCTCACCTTCGAGCAGCCCGATCTTCTTGCCCCGGGAGCCCGCCCCGAGCATCCAGTCGTCCTGGGTCAGCGGGCGGCCGTCGGGGAGGGTGAGGTTGCTGGCGGTGATGATGAAGTCCAGGGACGACACGGCTTCGGCCAGGGCCTGGGCCTTCTTGGCGTCCCAGGCGCCCAGCACGACCACCAGGTCGGCCTGCTCGCCCAGCTCTGTGATGGCGGTCTGGACCGCAGGGATGGGTTCGGCGGCTTCGCAGCCAGCATCATCCGGAACGGGGCCCAGGTAGGCGCCGACGAAGCCGATGCTGACACCACCGCGCTCCACCACCCGGCTGGCGGGGAAGGGCCGATTGCCCTCGCAGGTAAAGTTGGCTGCCAGGTACGGCAGCTCG
>CAZHIK010000789.1:0-4665 GCA_964532635.1 uncultured Enterobacterales bacterium | reverse complement strand
GCAGGGCCACCACGGCCACGCCGGACGGCCACGCCGTGGTCCAGGCGGCAGCGGGCTCGACCATGGCCTCCAGCTCGTTCACTCCCCCACCCCCGCGCGGCCGGAGACCACCATCAGCCAGTCCACACCCAACCCGTCGTCACCGCCCACCTGCTGCTCCTCGTAGGCCCAGGGGCGCAGGGTGCGGCGGGCGCGGTCGGGGTAGCCGTAGGCGGGACCGTGGTCGTACAGGGCGATCCAGACCTTGCTGCCCTGCTCGGTGTGGTGGGTGAGGATGGCGTCCATGCGATCGGGCCAGAAGTCCGTGAAGGAGTAGACCGTGAGGCCTTGGTACAGGCGGGGCTGCCCGTAGCGATAGTCGGTGTACTCCATGGGGAAGGGCTCGACCATGGGCATCGGCCGCCACGGTCGCAGACGCCAGACCGAGGGCGAGATGGCCCGCTTGTCGTCGTCGGGCTCCAGCGCCGGTGAGAGCAGCCAGATCGCGTCGCCCGCCTGGGCCTGCTCGAGCGCGGAGTCGATGGCCCGGGGGCGGTGGAGATCCCGCCAGCAGCGGCGCAGGTCGTGGTGTACCGCATGTCCGGTGACCCACAGCTGCACCGCGGCCAGGGCTCCGGCCCCCAGCCACCAGCCCGGCACCCGTGACGCCGCCACCCCCACCAGAACCAGGCCGAAGGGCATCAGCAGGCTCCAGTAGGGGAACTGGTGGGGCGCAGCCACGCCCAGCAGCACCATGGCGACGATGGCGGCGGCGAGGCCCAACCAGGCCAGCGCCAGCTCCGGGACGCGCCGCAGGGCGGGCAGGGCCAGCAGGCCGGCGGGTACGCACAGCCAGCCGAAGCGCTCGCGCCAGTCCCGCAGGCTCAGGTCCACATGGATCTCGGGCTGGCCGAAGGTGTCCTCGTCGCCCGCCAGGTCCAGCGCACCCGCCACCACCGGGCTGCAGCCGACGGCCAGGGTGAGCAGCAGCTTGATCCCGTCGGCCCGGTGGCGCACCAGCACCGCAAGGGCGATCAGCCCTGCCACCACGCCCCCAAGCAGGTGGGTCCAGCCCGCCGCCACCCCCAGCAGGGCGACGACGAGCCAGCCCCCCTGCCCGGATCGGTAGCGGGCCCAGGCCCACACCATGGCGGCGACCAGGGCCAGCAGCAGGGGGTAGTTGTTCAGCTCGGCGGTGTAGTGCAGCGCCACGGGCGCGCCGGCGGCCAGGGCCAGGGTGACCAGCCCAGCCTTGACCCCGGCCAGCAGCCGCGCAGCCCGGTAGGCGAAGAACACCGCCAGCCAGGAGCACAACGCCGAGAAGCCGAGAAACAGCATGGGCAGGGGCGCGAAGTGCTCCATCAACGCGTAGAACAAGCCGTAGAGCGGGGGATGAAGCCCCACCCAGCTGTCCAGCATCAGGCCCGGATCGCCCCAGGCGTTCACCAGCGGGGCCTGGTAGGCCGAGTACGCCAGGCTGACCTCCTCCCATCGCAGCAGGGCCCGGCCGGCGCGGAGCAGAGCCGCCAGCGCCAGCAGGCCACCCACCAGCCCCAGCCGCACCAGGCCGGGCGGTCCCTCTGTGTCCCAGGGCTCGAGCAGCGAGCGCCACAGCGCGACGCTGCGGGTGCGCAGGGCAGCACCCACCGGGGAGCGGGGCTCAGCCGCTGGCGGCATCCATCACCTCGCGGAGGAGCCGGACCCGATCCAGATCGACAGGCGCGCGCCAGTCACCGCCCTGCTTGAGCCATGAGCCCACGATCAGGGCATCGGCCACCGCGGCCAGGCGCGGGGCATCACGCTCGGAAACCCCCGACCCCACCACCACCGGCAGGCCGGCGGCGCGCGCCGCTTCCACATCCGCGGCCGCGGTGGGCTGGCCCGTCTCGGAGCCGGTGATCACCAAGGCGTCGGCCCCACAGAAGGCGTAGCCCCGAGCCAGATCGGCCAGGGAGACATCGCCTGTGACCGCGTGGGCGGCGTGCTTCTTGCGCACGTCGGCCCAGACAGCGACCTCGGCGCCCAGGGCCTTGCGAGCCCGCAGCAGCTCACCCGCACTGGCATCGAGCCAGCCCTCGTCGGCCACGTGGGCGTAGGCGAAGGCTTCGGCCCGCAGGAAGGCAGCTCCTGCGGCGACGGCCACCCCCAGGGCTTCGCGGTTGGCCCCGGCCAGCACCTGGACGCCCACCGGCAGCCCCATCCCCACCACCGCACCGGTAGCGAGGGCCATGGCGGCCACCGTCTCGGGCCACACCCGCCCGCGGAGGTAGGGCAGATCCCCCATGTTCTCCACCAGCAGCGCATCGCAGCCACCGGCCACCAACCGCTCCGCGTCCCGCAGGGCCCCATCCAGCACCGCCCCCATGTCGCCGTCCCAGCCTGGCGAGCCCGGCAGGGCCCGCAGGTGCACCATGCCCACCAGGGCGCAGCGATCGAGATGGGCAAAGAGGCGAGCGGCCATGGAGCTTCCAGCGAGGAGGGGTCTGGTGTCCGTAGCCTTCCGGAAGTCAGGATGACAAGCAAGGCCCCGCAGAGCGCCCCCCTCACCCGCCCTCCAGGCACCCTCTCTCCGGGGGGGGCTTCGAGGGCTGACAGCGGAGCCGCGGGCTCAGGCCAGCAGGTCCGCGCTCGAGAAGTGGGCGTACTGCAGCTCGGGCAGCATCATCAGGAGATCGTCCAGGTCCAGCTCCAGGAACGCGACCGCCGCGTGCTCGGACATCACCGCCTGCGCGGCGCTGTCCACCAGGATGGGTGAGTCGAAGGTGTGGGCCAGGCGGTCGGCCAGGCACAGCAAGCACACCTGTTGCGCCAATCGCCCACCCAGCAGTACCGCCCGCTCGACCCGATGGTGCATCCCCACCACCTGTGGAATGGGCTCGGGGATGCCCCACGCCCCTATCATCACGCTGGCGAGCACCGCGTGGTCGTAGCCGAGGGCCTCGCGCTCATCGAGGTGGCAGCCGCCATGGACAGCGACCCTCCGTCCCAGGTGCTCGGCGTAGGCCATGGCCGAGGGACCGAAGCGCTCGCCCGCGGTCCCCTGCAGCAGCATCAGCTTCCCGATGTCGTGGAGCAGCCCGATGATCAGCAGGTCCTCGGTGGGTAGGTTGCGCTGCAGCGCGATCTCGCGCGCGATGGCCGCGGTGGCGACCGCGTGAGCCCTCAGGCGCCCCTCGAGCCCGTGGGGCCGATACAGGTCGCAGACCGCCGCCGCGGCCGCGATCTCCGACATCGCGCGACCACCGAGCAGGGCCACCGCGTGGCTGACATCACGACAGGGGCGCCGGAGGCCGAGCATCGCGCTGTTGGCCATGCGCAACACCCGCGCCGCGAGTCCCGGATCGCTCTCGACCATCCGGACGACCTCCAACGCGGAGTACTCGGGATCCCTCACCACACGCATGAGCCGCACGGCCGCCGCGGTGGAGGGAGGAACGCCCGCGGCCTCGACCCGCCGGTAGGGCAGGCTCGTGCTGGCGAGGGCGCGTGCTTGGCTGTCGTCATCCATGCCGAACCAGGACTGGTCCAGGTCGCCGAAGCTGCCGATCACGGGGCTGGTCATGTCTCACTCCATCGGGTTGGGGAAGCGCGGCGCTCGTCAGGCGAGTGCGCGGTCGAAGGTCTCGGGGAACCGCTCGAAGACCATGGTCGCCGCACTGCGGCTCATGCCCAGGGCTGCGGCTCCCGCTGTGTCCAGGAAGGCATCGATGCTGGCGTCGCTGACCCCACCCGCGCGGCAGCGCTCCTGCAGGTGTTGGGCCGCGCTCAGCAGCGCGTGGACGCTCCCCTCCGCGTCGCCGTCGCCGCGATTGGCCGCCTCCACCTGCCGCACCAGGGCGTCGGGGAAACCCCAGCGCCGCAGCATGTGGCTCGTGACCGTGAGGGAGACCTGGGGCAGCGCCCAGCGCAGGCCCTGCTCGAGGTCCAAGCGACCAGAGAGAGGCCCCTCCACCAGATCTTCGACCACACGGACGGTGATGGGATCGCCCACCGCATGGAGCAACCCGAGCATGTAGCCCTGGGCTCCCCGGCGCCGCATGGTCCGGGCGATGAGCTCGCAGGCCACGGCCGTGCCCATGGAGCGCAGCCAGATCTCCTGCATCCGCGGCCGGCCACTGCCCCTGAAGACCTTCTGCCGCAGCGCAGCGGCCAGCACGATGTCGCGCACGACGCCCAGGCCCAGCCGCGCGACGGCCCGCTCCAGGTCGGGGATGCGACCGCCGCAGCGACGCGACCACACCGCGTTGGCCCGCTGCAGCACGCAGCCGGCCAGGAGCGGATCGAGCCGCAGGACCCTGGAGACGGATCCGGAGGACGCGCGCGGATCGTCGGCCAGGCGCATCACCTCGAGGGCCACCCGAGGCAGGCGGGGAACCACCTCTTCGTGGCCACTCAACAAGATCACCACCTCCTCTCGCAGCCGCGTGACGAAGTCCTCCTCGAACACGGGCAGCTGGTCTCGCTCCACGGTCCAGGGCCGGCTGCGGGCCGGGAGCCGGCGGGCCTCCGTGAGTCGATCGACGTAGGTCATGGGGTGTCCTCCGCAGGTTCAGCCGCCCCCGAGCGCTGCAGCGCCATCAGCCGAGCAGGCTGAGCACGCCCTGGTTCATGTTCTTGGCCTGTGCGAGGACCGACACACCCGCTTGCTGGAGGATCTGGTTCTTGGCCAGCTCCGCGGTCTCGTAG
>CAZHIK010000788.1:0-4669 GCA_964532635.1 uncultured Enterobacterales bacterium | reverse complement strand
GCTGGTCCGAAGAAAAGAACGAAGCCGGCGCGTTCCTGGTGGGCGCCGCCGTCTACGACGTCTGGTCGGGCTCGGGCTACTCCGAGTACAACGACACCTACCTGTCCGACGTCGAGATCGGCCGCTGGGACCTGTCCAAGCACCTGGACGACCACGACTTCGTCACCAGCAGCAAGCTGAACGACTTCGTGAAGTACCTGCGCGAAGAGCGCGAGGGCGCCAACGAGGAGTGAGAACGCACGAGTGCGTTCTCTCGATTGATGTAGGGGAGGGGTTCATCCCCTCCCGCTCACACCGCTCCGCCTAGAAGTTCACCACCCGATACGGGTTCAGCGCCCCCTCGGCGTAGTTGTCTCGAGGGAAGGGCACGTAGCCTTCGGTGTAGAACAGCGCGCAGATCTCATCGGCGAAGAAGCGACCCTTGGGCGTGAGCTTGATGATCTTGTCGTCTTCGAACAGCAGGCCGTGCTCCCGAAGCAGCGCGATGCGGCGAGGGAAGACGTCGGTGAGCTCCACACCGGTGCGCAGCTTGTAGTAGGCCTTGTGGATCTTCCAGTTCTTGAGCGGAAGGATCACGTGCCAGCGCTGGTTCTCGTCGTCGCTGCGCACCAAGCCCCGGTTGATGGGGATCACGCCCCGCTCCACCAGGTCGAAGTACTCGGCGAAGCGCTGGGGGGTGATGCAGAAGCGATCGCGCAGGCTCGAGAAGGTGGACAGGCCGAAGCCCAGCTGGTCGTGGAGCTTGCAGCACTGATCCGAAGCGTAGTGGGAGTAGTGGCGGGGGTTCTTGGCGAACACCCGGGTGAGGGTCTGCTCGAAGCCGGCCTCCTGCAGCTCGAGCAAGGAAGCCTGCTTCATGGCGAACTGCAGGTCCACCGGCAGGAACTCTTGGTCGGCCAGGCGGCGCCGCTTGTTGATCACGCCGTCGAAGTCGCCGTAGGGCACCACCTTGAGCCGGTAGAGCTGGATCTCTTCGGCTCCCGAGGCGATGGCCCGGCGCAGGGTGCGCATCCAGGACTCGAAGGTCTGGCCAGGGTAGCCGTAGATGAACTCGATGCAGATGTCGTCGTAGCCAGCGTCGTGGCAGGCATCGATGGCCCGCTGGACGTCGTCGCCGGAGTGGCCGCGGTTCATGCTCTCGAGGATGGCGTCGTCGAAGGACTGGGCTCCGATGGTGAGGCGGGTGGAGCCGTAGTCGCGCATGATGCGCAGGCGCTCCCGGCCGTCGGGCCCCAGCAGGTCGCCAGGGTGCACGTCGTAGGCCAGCTGCCGGCAGGGGGAGAGGTCCACACGCGCGGCGAAGTCCTCGTGCATCCGCTGGAACAATCGTGGGGACAGGGAGGTAGGGGTGCCGCCGGCGATGAGCACCGAGCGGGCCCGGAAGCGCCGCAACCCCAGCGCGGCGAGCCAGGTGTCCATCTCACGCGCGAGCATGTCGAGGTAGTGCTCGTGCCGGAGCGGCGAGGCCTTCAGCCCCACCGGGTAGTGGCAGAACTCGCAGCGGTGCTCGCAGAAGGGGATGTGCAGGTAGATGGAGAACTTGTCGCCGAAGGGGTTGTCGTAACCTTCCAACAGATCGCCCGGTTCCATGGGATCGTACATGGTGATGGGCGGGTAGTGGACCGACGGGAAGAAGTCTCCATCGATGGGGACCAGGCCCAGCCGCCGCAGCTCGTGCGCATCGCGCACGCGCTCCTGGGCAAGCTCGAACAGCTCCTGGTCGTTCATCGGTGTCCTGCGGACTGAGGAGGGTGGACGACTATCGGATCTAGACATGCCGGGCATGTACCGGCAGCGGAATGTGTGGAATCGGTCAGCTGCGCCGCAAGCCGAGCCCGTCAGCCAACACTCGATACGATGCAGACAACCCCCGCAACAGCCACAAACGCCCCTACGACCGCCCGGGGGGTGATGCGCTCGTCCATGAAGATCCGGGCCAGGGGCAGGATGAACAAGGGCTCGGTGGTCATCAGGATCGTGGCCACCGACGCGTCGGTGTACTTGTAGCCCACCATGGTGAGCCAGAAGCCACCGAAGGTGATGACCAGCACGGCCAGCACGATGCGCCGCAGCAGGTCCAGGCTGGTGAAGGGCCGCAGCCATGCCACCAGGTCACCCCGAACCCATCCGAACACCGCCAAGACGACGATGCCGAAGGCGAAGCGCCAGAAGGTACCCTGCAGGGCGGAGACCTCCTCGAGCCCCACCTTGGCCAGGATGAAGCCGCTGGAGATGCACAGCGAGGCCAACAGGCCCCAGCCGATGCCCGCCCACTTGAGCTTGGACCCCTGCTTGTCTTCCTTGGGCATCTGCTCGGCCATCACCCAGGTGACGCCACCGAGCACCAGGGGAATGCCCACCCAGGTCAGCCAGCCGGGCCGCTCCCCCAGGAAGACCATGGCCATCAGCACCGTGGCCACCTGGCCCACAGTGGCCAGCAGCAGCGTGAGCCGCGGATCGAGCCGCATCAGGGTCATGAAGAAGAAGGTGTCGCCAAGGGCGATGCCAACCACGCCGGACAGCGCCAGGAAGGCCACCGTGCGCGGGCTCATGGGGGTGTGACCGACCAGCAGCAGGGCCCCGCCCAGGAGCAAGAGCCCCAGGATGCCCTTGCCGAGGTTCATGCCCAGGGGGGAGGCGTGATCGCCGATGCGGCGGAACAGGATGGAGCCGACGGCCCAGGCCAGGGCCGAGCCCAGGGCCGCGAGGCAGCCCAGCAGGTGCAGGGAGAGCCCGTCCACGGCTCAACCCCCTCGCGCGTTCACGGCGAGGATGTCCATCTGGGGACGAAGGAAGTCGAGGAACACCCCCGAGCAGGGCCCAGGGAGATCGAGCTGCGAGAGCACCCAGGCCTCGTTGGCCGCGTCGAGCTTGTGCAAGGCGCAGAGGAACACCACGATCCCACCGTCGACCAGCAGATCCGGGACATAGCCCATGTCCAGCAGCTCACCGCCGCTGCGGAGCTTCACGGGGCGCTGGCGCTCCACGTGGGCCCCCTGCGCCTCGAGCTCGAAGGCCAAGGCAGCCAGGTAGGCGTCCTCGGTCATGCGGTGGCCGAGCTCGCCGTGCAGCTGGCGGGCCAGCTCGACGACCAGGTCGGCGTTGACGCAGGCGGGTTCCATGCACAGGCTTCTATGCCGGGCGCCTCAGCCGCGCTCCTCCCGGCCGTAGGGGCGGCCCAGAGAGGCCGGGGCCCCCAGCCGATGACGCCAGGGTCCTCGCGCCGCTGCCACCAGCACCACCAGGGTCAGCAGGTAGGGCAGCATCTTCAGCAGGTACATGTCAGCCTCGAAGCCGAAGGCCTGGATGCGGAATTGCACCGCCACCAATCCCCCGAACAGCCAGGCCCCCAGCACCAGACGCCAAGGAGCCCAGCCCGCAAAGATCACCATGGCTACGGCGATCCAGCCCCGCCCCGCGGTCATGCCGTCCACCCAGGAGGGGGTGTCGGCCAGCGAGAGGTAGGCGCCTCCCAGACCCGCGAGCATCCCGCCGAACACGGTGGCCAGGACGCGGACGAGCGCGACCCGCTGACCCGCGGCGTCGGCCAGGCGCGGGTTCTCACCGCAGACCTGCACGACCAGGCCCGCCCGTGTGCGGGACAGGAACAGGGCCACCAGCAGGGCGAGCACCATGCTCACGTAGACCAGTGCGTCGTGGGCGAAGAACAGTGGCCCGAGCAACGGGATGTCGGCCAGGACCGGGATGGGCACGGCGGAGAAGGAGGGCGCCACCTGGCCCACGAACCCCCGTCCGAAGCTCGAGGCCACGCCTGCGCCCAGGATCACGATCGCCAAGCCCGAGACCACCTGGTTGACCCCCATCAGCACCACAGGGAGGGCGTGCAGCAGGGCGAAGGCTCCCGTGGCCACCACCGCCGCGCCCGCACCCACCCAGGCCGAGCCGGAGGCGTGGGAGGCGGCGAAGCCCGACAGCGCCCCAACCAGCATCATGCCCTCGACCCCGAGGTTGAGCACGCCGGCCTTTTCGGTCACCAGCTCACCCAGCCCCGCAAGCAGGATGGGCGTACCCGAGGCCACCGCCGCCGCCCCGATCACCTCGGCCACCTGCAGCCCGTTCACGCCTCACCTCCCCCGCCCCAGGCGATGCGGTAGCGGCTGAACCAGCTGCCGGCGAGCACCAGCAGGAGCAGCAGGCCCTGGAAGACGTTCACCACGGCGGAGGACACCCCGGGGAAGGAGACCTGCAGGCCGTCGCCCCCCACCGCCAGCGCCGCGAAGAGGAAGGCCACCACCACGGAAAGAGGCAGGCTGCGGCGAGCCAAGAACGCGATGATGATGGCGGTGTAGCCGTATCCGGGAGAGATGCCGGAATGGAGCCGGTACTCCACCCCGGAGACCTCGCAGACCCCGGCCAGGCCCGCCGCAGCGCCCGCCATGGCCATCACCAACAGCAGGCGGGACAGCACCGGGATCCCCGCATGGCGGGCCGCGGCACGAGAAGCCCCCGCCACCCGCACCTCGAAGCCCAGCAGGCTGCGGCGCTCAACCACCCACAGCACCAGCGCGAGCACCACCACGAGCACCAGCCCGGCGTGGACCCGGCCGAAGAGCTGGGGCAGGCGCCAGCCTTCGTCGAACAGGGCTGTGTAGGGGAAGCCGTCGTTGCCCTTCCAGGGGCCGTAGACCATCATCTCCACCCAGGCGAT
>CAZHIK010000787.1:0-4674 GCA_964532635.1 uncultured Enterobacterales bacterium | reverse complement strand
CCAACCCCACCAGTGTGCTGTCATAGCGCTGCTCCATGTCCACGGTCTGGCCTTCAGCATCCGCCTGGGATCGATCGCGGACGTCGGCCCATGAGCAAGGCGCAAGTCGATAGTGCGCTCATCGAGCCAGACACCCTGGTTCCCGCCGACGTGACCCTGTTCCCGAGGGAGCGTGCCTTGCTGTATCGGGCGTGGTGCGCAACCCACGAGGGTCTGCGCCGAGACCACAACGAGGACGCCCACTTCCTGGACCCCGATGGGGGCATCTTCGCCATTGCCGACGGAATGGGGGGGCACAGGGCCGGGGACGTTGCAGCCCGGATGGTCATGGACGAGATTCGGCGGCAACGGGACGTGATAATCCGGGCGGTCGAGCTGTTCCGCAGGGACACCGGCGAGGTTGGGAGACGTCGGTTGATGAGCTTCATACCCAGCGTGATCCAGCACGCCAACCGCCTGGTCCACCAAGCCTCGACGGAGAGCCAGCGCAAGCGCGGGATGGGCACGACTGTGCTGATGGTCGTAGCGGTGGACGAACACGCGTTCGTGTGCCACGTGGGCGACAGCCGGCTCTATCTGTATCGCAAACGCCAGCTACACCAGCTCACCCAGGATCACAGCCAGGTGGCCAGGCTCCTCGAGCGAGGCCACATCACGCCTGAACAGGCCAGGAAGCACCCCAGGCGAGCGGCCATCCTGCGCGCCGTGGGGATACATCCCGAGGTCGAGGTGGACACGCTCTACCTGGACTCGAGGCGCGGAGATCGGCTGCTGCTGTGCACCGACGGCCTCACAGACATGGTCGCCGAGCACGACCTCGAGTCGATGATGCGGAAGCACCGCGGCGAAGCGCTGGTCAAGCGTGCGGTAGTGGCCGCCAACCACGCTGGCGGGCACGACAACATCACGGCCCTGGCCGTCGAGGTCTTCGGAGCCGGGATGTTCGAGACCACGCCGCGGATGGAGATGCTCGAGAAGCTCTCCTTCATCGGCGGCCTGTCCCTGTTCTCGAACCTCAACGCCCAGGAACGCATCAAGGTCAATCGCATCCTCTACGAGAGACGCTTCGTTCAGGGCGACGTGATCATCCGGGCGGGGGACTGGGGGGACGAGATCTTCATCGTAGTCGACGGCTCCGTAGGGATCTGGAAGGGAGAGCGCAAGCTGCGGTCGGTCGCGCGTGGAGGACACTTCGGCGAGCTCGGGGTCATCTCCCAGGAACGCCGCTCGGCCACAGTGGTCGCGGAGGGCCACTGCCTGCTCTTCTGTGTCCATCAGGACGACTTCCTGGGCCTGTCACACCGAGAGCCGGTCCTGGGAAACAAGATCCTGATGGCAACGGTTCGCCAGCTCGCAGCTCGCGTGCAAGACCTCACAGCGCGGTTGTCGGAGGACCCGGACTGAGCCACCGGGTCCCGGGACGTCCCGGGACACTCCAGGACATTTGCGGGGCAAGACGGGCCCTGGACAGCGCATCTCGCCGCGGTCCAGCTGGCACGGAACCTGCAATGCCTGGGGTGAAGCCTGGACCCCGGGTCCACCTTCTGCCAAGCGCTCTCCTCCGACCGTCACAGCACGGGAGCAATCATGATGCACAAGCTCGAGGCCTACGTTCCACTCACCCCCCATCGCTCCATGGACGGCAGGGAGCAGGCCAAGCTCCTCGAGACCTGGCGGACCCTCGAGCTGCAGCTGGGGCAGTACCTCTGGCACGAAGGAACGCCGTCCCGTACGGTCGCCATCCTTGTTCGGGGCGAGCTGCGCGCCGAGGTGGACGGCCGTGGCGTTGGTCGGGTGGTGCAGGGTGAGGTGATCGGAGAGACCTCGATGTTCGATGGCGCACCGGCGCGAAAGGCCACCATCGTGGCCATCACCCCCGCGACCCTCCTGGTGATGGACATCGACGGACTCCCCGCCTTCGCAGAAGAGCTCCCCGACTGCTACGATCGGCTGCTCGACAACGCGCTGCAGGCCATCGTTCGCCGCATGACGGAGTCGAGCCTCGAGGTGGCGAGGCTGTCTCGCTCCCAGGAGCCTGCCCCCAGCACAAATGGCGGCAAGAAGGGTGGCCTCGAGAAGCTCATGCGGCTGTTCCAGCAGACGGTGTCGCCCGAGGAGGCCCCCAAGCTGGCGATGCTGTTGAAGGCGCTGCCGCGGCTCGAGCAGCTGAGCCACAGCTACCTCACGGTGCTCGCCCGCTCGTTCGAGGCCCAACGCTTCGAGGAAGGGGACTTCCTTGTGCGAGAAGGCGAAGAGGGCGGCAGGCTGTTCCTCCTGGCCGAGGGCGAGGCGAAGGTGATGCGGCACGCCCGCGGCCGCAAGGCCGAACCGCTGAACGCCATGTACCCGGGAGATCTGTTCGGTGGTGCGAACCTCGTTCGCCCAGGCCGGCGCACCGCGAGCGTGGTCGCCACGCGCCCGGGCTGGGTCTTCACCCTGGATCGCCAGGACTACACGAAGCTGGTGCCCAAGCTTCGGCGCGCCATGAACGAGAGCCTGATCATGCAGCTGGGCAGCCAGCTCAACAACAACAGCCGGGTGCTGTCCCACCTGGTGGCCCTGGCGGATCACGACGAGACCCTGGACGAGATCCACTACGTGCCATTCGACGCTCCCGGCCCGTCATAGCCTGCCGACCGGAACCCGCTCCCCGTCCCGGGGCCCTGGAGTCCGCCCTCCCAGGGCTGCCCACACACTCGAGCGTACACCCGGTCCTCCGCGGCTCTGTCCGTGAGCTGCCACGAACACCGTCGCCCACGGCGCACCCGCCCACCCTGCCCCCCCTCCGGCAGCTCCCAGCACATCCAGATCCCACCGTGCTCGATGTCCGGCGGCCCCAGCTCCGCCCGCATCTGTCGGATCACCCGCTCCTGGGCCGCTTGCTGCACGATCTGGCGGTTGAGCACCAGCCAGCGGTAGCCGTAGCCGCGTAGAGCCACCAGGTCGCTGCGCTCGAAGGGGTCGGCGGGCACCCCCGCCACCTGGGCCCGGAACCAGCGGATGAAGCCGTTGCGATTCTCCCGCTCTCCCAAGCCCTGCTTCGTGAGCAGCGGTGAGGTCATGTGGTAGGGGATGGGCCGTCGATGGGTGAGCTGCATGGCCTGGTAGGGCAGCACGTGCAGCCGGTGCTCCCGGGGGGGCAGGTCGAGCACCACGCCCTCGCCTTCGACGGCCGCCAGGGCGTGGAGGCCCGGATGGTCGGGGATGTGGTAGCCTCCGTGGGGTAGGTAGCCGCCCCAGCGGGCCTCGAAGACGCCGACGGCCAGGATCACCACGCCCAGCGCGGGCCCCGCCCACACACGCCAGGCCGCCAGGCGGTCCACAGCCAGGGCCGCGGCCACCGCCGCCACCAGGCTCCACAGGCACAGGAAGCGGTTGGGGGTGTGGAACCAACCCAGCACCGGCAGCCCCTGCAACCAGCCGTACGGCCCACGCCCAACGAGGCCGTCGACATCCCCGGCCCGCAGCAGGCCCGGGTCCGGCCCCAGGGCCAGCAGCAGGCCCAGCAGCAGCAGCCCTCCCAGGCCCAGGAACAAGCGCCGATCCCGCGCCTTCGAGGTCCAGGGCAGCGCCAGCAGCGCCAGCAGGGGGAGGGTGGCGGGGTTGCCTGCGGTTCGACCGGCGAGGGCCGTGAGGAGGCCAACCGAGGCGATGCGGGCGTCCTCGATGGTCTGCAGGCCCTCATGGAGATCCCGCACCTCGCTGGCGCGCTCGAAGAAGAACAGAGCCCACGGACCCGCCAACAGCGCCGTCAGGGCCGCGGCCACACCCCAACGGGCCAGGGCCCCCGGCGCCCGCTCGCCCGTCGCGAGGAAGGGCAGCAGCAGGGCCACGGCCAGCGCCAGGAACAAGGCCAGCTCCCACGAAGCGAACACCGTGGCCGCCCCCGCGACGCCCGCCCCCACCGCCGTCCACCAAGAGCGGTGCCGCCAGCAGTGGATCGCTCCCGCCAGGGCCAAGGCCACCAGGCCAACGCCGCCTTGCTCGAGGCGGCCGTCGCACATATTGCGCAGCACGAAGCCGTCCAGCTGCAGCACCAGGCCCGCCAGCACAGCGGCGTATCTGGACGCCCCCAGCTCCCGGGCCAGCACCCAGCCACCGACCCCGGCCAGCAGGGTGTAGATCACGAACACCAGGTTGTAGGCCCAGCGCAGCCCCAGGGGCTCCACCAGCGGGCAGGCCAGGAAGATGTCCGCCCAGCCCCCCACGATCACCAGCAGGTCCGCACCGTGGGGCCAAGCCACCATGGTGGTGCGAAACGGCTCCCCCATGGAGCAGTGCAGCATGGTGCTCAGGTGCCCCACCAGGTCCATGTTGGGCCCCCCGATCACCTCGCCGCGGGCGTTGAGCAGCCAGGCCATCGGCAGCACGAGCAACAGCAGAGGCAGCAGGCGCGCGCGCTGGTCAGCGGGGTCCACGGGGTCGGCGCCAGAGGGACGATGGGGTAGAAGCCCAAGATAGCCCCATGCCGTCGTCGTCCCCAGAGACCAGGTCCCCCGTCGAGCGCTGGCTCCCCGCCAGCGTCGTGCTGCTGCTGGTGCTGGCCTGGTACGGTGGCGGTGCCTGGCTGCAGCCCACGCGCCGCGCCCTGGGCAGCGCCTGGAGCGAAGCGCCGGGGCACCTCTGGGGCCTGTGGACCGCAGCCGCCGGCCTGTGGCAGCACGGCCCCCTGGT
>CAZHIK010000786.1:0-4678 GCA_964532635.1 uncultured Enterobacterales bacterium | reverse complement strand
GTCCAGCGGGTGGACGGTGAGCGCGGCACCGTACTGCTCGCAGGTCCCGAGGCCCCCGAGGGCCTGGTGGTCTTGGAGTACGGCTTGCGCTTCCTGGTGCGGGTGGGCCGCGGTCAGAAGACGGGCCTGTTCCTGGACCAGCGCGAGAACCGCCACCAGGTCGCCCGCTGGGCGCGGGGCCGGCAGGTGGTCAACCTCTTCGGCTACAACGGCGGCTTCTCCGTGCACGCCGCGGCGGCCGGGGCGGGCCGCACCGTCACCGTGGACCAGGCACCCGAAGCCCTGGCGGACGCCAGAGAGAACTTTCGCCTGAACGGACTCGACCCCTCCACCCACGGGTTCGAGCAGGCGGACGCCTTCCGGTGGCGCCCTCCTCGACAGGTGGGCCTGGTGATCAACGACCCCCCCTCCCTCAGCCACGGTGCCCGGTCCGACGGGGCCGCTCGCTCGGCCTACCGTGAGCTCAACGCCCACGCGGCGCGCATGGTGTCCCGGGGCGGCCTGTTCGTCACGGCTTCTTGCACCGCGCGCCTGCGTGAGGACCGCTGGCTGGAGTCCGTTCGCAAGGGTGTCGCCAAGGCCGGAGGGCCTTGGGTCCAGGTTCACCAGGCCCGCGAGCCCGCCGACCACCCCGTCGCAGCGGGGCACCCCGAGGGGCACTACCTCAAGCTGGTCGCTCTGCTGCGCAGCGGGATGCCGCGGGAAGAGCGGCACCGCCGAGGGGACGATGGGTGTACACTGGCTCCGGAGCGAAGCCAGTCGTGAACCCCTATCCCCGCCAATATGGCAAGTACGTGCTCCTGGAGCCCATCGGCGCTGGGGGTATGTCCGAGGTCGACCTGGCCCACCGAGGGGTGGACGACACCAGCTTCGTGCGCTTCGTGGCCATCAAGAGGGTCTCCCGTAGCAACCTGGCCGACGAGTCATTCGTCCGCATGTTCATGGACGAGGCCCGCATCAACGCCGAGCTTCACCACGGCAACATCGTCGGCGTCTACGACTTCGGCAAGCAGGTCGACGGGACCACGGGCTCGGAAGAGTTCTTCATGGTCATGGAGTACGTGCCCGGGCTCGACCTGCGGGGTCTGCAGCGCGCTGCCCACGGCTTGGGCCATCGGCTGCCCCTGCGCTTCTGTTTCTCGGTGCTCCACGAGGTGCTCCGGGGGCTGCAGTATGCCCACACCAAGGTCGACACCCTGGGCCGGCCCATGAACCTGGTCCACCGGGACATCAACCCCCGCAACGTGATGGTCTCGGTGCGAGGCGAGGTCAAGGTGATCGACTTCGGGGTGGCGCTCGCCGAGGATCGCCTCGAGAAGACCCAGGGTCGCAGCCTCAAGGGCAAGTTCGCCTACATGTCCCCAGAGCAGATCGAGGGTAACGTCAGCCTGGACGGGCGCACCGACCTGTACGCCGTGGGCCTGATGCTCCACGAGCTCGTGGCGGGCGTCGGCCCCTTCCACGGGCTGACCGAGCTGCAGATCATGCACCGCATCGTGATGGGCCAGATCCCCACCCTGCAGTGCCCGCCGGAGTTCCCGGATCGGGACTTCCTGCGCGAGCTCCACGGCCGTGCCCTGGCCAGGGACCGGGAGCAGCGCTTCCCGGACGCCCGCGCTTTCCGCAAGCAGATCGAGAAGGCGGCCGAGCTGGTGGGTGGGCTGGCCACCCAGGACGAGCGCGCCGCGCTGGTGGCCAGCCTGGCGCCCCAGCAGGTCGAGGGCATCGCTGCGCGGCTCAAGAGCTACCACGAGTCGAGCCACTCGGTCTCCCGCTCCGTCTCCCGGGTCGGTCCTCCTCCGCCCCAGCCCTTGGACAGCTCCGGTGGCACCCTCGGCGGTGCCCAGTCCACCGCCGACGTCGAAGGGGGGCACACCCAGGAGCTGCCCCGCGACATGATCGAGCCACCACCCAGCAAGCGCCGCACCCTCTGGCCGGTGCTGCTGTTGGGGGCCATGCTGCTGGGCATGCTGCTGGTGGTGGGGGCCGGCGGGCTCTGGTTGGTGTTGAAGGACGGTCCCCAGCCTGCTTCGGAGTCCACGCCCGGGCTGTCGGATCTGCTCGACGGTGGGCTGGACGAGGCACGGGAACCCGGTGTCGATGACGCGGTGGTCGAGGTCGAGCCCGATCCAGCCGAGCCCGAGCCTGCCGCGAACACCACAAACACCCGGACTACACCCAGGACGGTGCAGCCCAGCTCGACTCGGCCCGACAACAACGAGCCCGAGCCCCAGGGCGCGAACTCCAGCGAGTCCGAGCCCCAGGCCGCGAACAACACCGAGCCCGAGAGCACCGCACCGGCCGAACCCGAGCGCACCGCGCCAGCCGAGGCCGAGGCCGAGGCCGAGCCGGAGCCCGTCAACGAACCCGAGCCAGAGCCGGAGCCCGTCAACGAACCCGAGCCAGAGCCGGAGCCAGAACCCGCGGCCGACGGTCCCAAGGGCCAGCTGCTGGTCAACAGCACCCCCAAGGGGATGGCGGTCAGCGTGGATGGCAAGTCGGTAGGGTCCACACCCTACCGTGGCTCCCACACCCTGGGCAGCCACAGCGTTGTGGTCTACGGCCCGAGTGGCCAGGTCTGCGAGCAGCAGGCTACGGTCGTCGGTAGCAGGCCGGTCCTGTCCACATGCACCTTCGATGGTCAGCAAGGAGCCAACCAGGATGACGACTCCAGGCGCCGCCGCTGAACGCCGCGTTCGATCGGGTCGCCGTTCGGCGCGGCTCGCTCTCCTCCTGCTCGGTCTGGCCGCGGCTCCCGCGGCCTGGGCCATCGAGTCCGTCGTGGTCCTCAAGAGCGACGATCTCGCCGTCTACGACGCGCCCATCGCTGCGTTCCAGGAAGCCATCGGTCGCCCCGTCACCGTGCTCGACATCGAGGGGCAACGCTCTGTGGCCAAGCAGGTCGTCACCCGGCTGCGCTTCGACCCCCCGCCTCTGGTCTTCGCCCTGGGGGCCAAGGCCGCGTGGATGTCCCACCAGCAGATGCCCCACGTGCCGCTGGTCTACGGCATGATCCACGATCCTGTCCGTTACGGCCTCGAGGGCAGCGGCGTCACGGGTGTGGGCTACCGGATCCCCTACGAGACGCTCATGGGCCAGGTGCAGCTGTTCCTGCCCGATGTGCGCAAGATCGGCGTGATCCTCACCAACCAGAACCCTGCGGTCCAGGAGCTTCGCACGGCGGCTCGCTCCGCGGAGCTCGAGCTCGACGTCTCCTCGGTGCAGGATCATCGCGACGTGCGAGGTGCCTGCACCCGCCTCTCCAAGCGCGTGGACGCTCTGCTGGTCACCCACGATCCAGAAGTCCTCACCCCAGAGAACTACCGGTTCATCCGCGAGCAGGCCAACCGGGTTGGCATCCCCATCATCGCCACCTCGGAAGCCCTCGCGCGCTCCGGCGCCCTGCTGGCCGTTGTGCCCGACTACGGCCTCACCGGCACCCAGGCCGCCGAGCTGGCCACCAGCATCCTCGACGACGGCGCCTCGCCGGGCGATCTGCCCACCCTGGTCCCCCAGGGTGTGCGGGTGCTGCTCAACCGGGCTGTGCTCGACAGCCTCGACATCGACATGGACCCGATGCTGCTCGACTTCTACGACGAGGTGATCGAGGAGGACGCCGGTCGTTAGACCGGGCCTTGCAGCCCCAAGCGTAGGAGGTTGGCCCGGGCGATCTCCGCGGCTTGCCGTGGGATGCTGATCACGCGCTCCTGTTCGTCTCGGAACTCCACCAGGGTGACCAGGTCGGCCACCAGCTCGTCGGTGTCCGCGACCATGAAGCGCTGTCCGAAGGCAAGCTGGTTCGGCGCCACGTCGAGCACGCCGGTCCAGACGTCCAGCTCGTCTCCGAGCCGGGTGGGACGGAGGAAGCGCAGATCCACGCCGCAGACGCTCACGCGGTAGCGCTGCATCCAGTCGATGGGGCCCATGCCCGGCCAGACGGTGCGCACCAGGTCGAACAAGGCTCGCTCCGCGAAGCGAACGTAGGAGACGTGGAAGGTCACCCCCTGCAGGTCGGTGTCCTCGAAGTAGATCCGGGTGCGGCTGCGGAAGGGGAAGCGCTCGTGCTCGGAGAAGGGCAGCAGGCGCAGGTTGTCGCCGATGACCGCGGCAGGCTCGTGTTCGCAGGTGGGCATAGCCGGGGGCACGGGGACCATGTTCCGCCGGTGGTCCAGGAAGGTGACCTCGACGCGACCGTCCAGCAGCAGGCGCCCCCGCTGTGTGTCCACGATGCGCTGGTGGAAGGCGGCGCGGTGCGACGAGATGGAGCGCAGCCCCGTGCGCACTTCCAGGCGCGTCCCAAGGCGGGCGATGGTCGCGAAGCGTGCCTGGACCCGGTAGACGTTGACCACGTGGCTGTCGTGCCACGAGGGCTCTTCACGGGCCGAGCAGATGTCGTCGATGGCGTCGGTCCGGGCGCGGTCCAGGAAGCGAAGGTAGGCCTCTACGTCGGCGTAGCCTCGCGCGTTGAGATCGGTGCCGTAGACCAGGGCGTCGTGGTGGAAGCGGTAGTGGTCCTGGAGCGAGGCCGGCTCGTCTGGCCAGGGCAAGCCGGGAGGGCGCTCCTTGCTGGGCTGCGTGGGCTCGGGCACCGGCTCGCTGCGCAGCCGCGGTGGGGGCGCGGTCCGAGGGCGGCCGGCGTAGACCATGGCGGCGGTGGCGGCCTGGATCCCGCCCATCA
>CAZHIK010000785.1:0-4679 GCA_964532635.1 uncultured Enterobacterales bacterium | reverse complement strand
AACGGGAGGGGCAGAGCGTCGCCCTGTTCCCCGACGCCAGCGGAGAGGATCCGGTCAACCCGGGCATGGAGCCCGCTCGTGTGCTGGGGCTCCTGCGGCGCTACGCCATGCGCAAGCGCCGCGCGGTGGTCTGGATGCTCGATGCCCGCGAGCTGGGCGTGCGGCCGGGCTCCGCCGAGCTGTGCTGGGGGCGGGCCGGCGGGTGGCTGCCTCGACTGCTGGGGCGCTTCGCCGCCCAGGACCACTGGCTCAAGCTGGCCAGCTTCGGCTCCTTGCTGCAGCGCTATGGCTCTTCGGGTCGCGTCTACGTCCCGGCCTGTATGGACCCCACCCTGCAAGCGGTGGTCACGGTTCCCCCACACCTGCGCCCCAGGCGTCTGGGAGCGGCCGCCAGCTTGTCGGATCGCAACCCCCGACGGGCGCCCCCCACCATGCCCTGGGACGCTTTCCTGGGCCGCTATGACGAAGCCAACCGGCTCCACAAGCGCATGCTGGTCACCTCCCGTGAGGTGGCCCGGCTGGCCAGCCACGTCCGCAGCGCTGGTGTTCGCGCTGGCGGCGCCTCCCTCTCTCGCGGCCTCGAGCGCGCTCTGCTGTGGCTCTACCAGGCCGAGTCCGCCGCTGCCTACACCCACGATCCGTGGGGTGGCCTGCACGTCGGGCGCCTGCGTCACCGTGCCTATGCGGCGCTGCTGCGGGCGGAGAAGCAGGTCCAGCGCATGATGGGGGAGCCCGGTCGGCTGCTGCTGCAGCGCTATGACGTGGACTGTGACGGCCGTGATGAGCTGGTCGTCACCACACCCCACATGCGAGGGGTGCTCGACCCCGCGCGGGGTGGCGCCTTGGTGGAGCTGGACCTCCCCGAGCACACGGCCAACGTCATCAACACCCTCACGCGGCGCTGCGAGCGGCTCCATGGGGCATTCTCGGCCGACGACGACCTGCCCAGCATGGTGGCGGGGACCGCAGCCACAGCCGCCGTCGCGGCCGCCATCTACACCGGTGCGGCGAGGATCGCGCCCGACGACGAGGTCACCGAGGAGACCCCCCTCGATGACGAGCTGGGCCCTGCCGTCACCCGCGAGCAGCTCATCGTGGACAGCTCACCCCGCGTAGCCTTCCTGGAGCACTTCCTCGGGGCGCAGGCTGGAGTCCACAACATGGAGCGCCAGCAGTACCCGGAGCTCGGCGACTTCCTCGACTCCGAGTACGAGGTCCTGCGCGCCGAGCCCCGTCCCGACGAGGGCCGGGTCACAATCCAGATGGCTCGCGACGGTGCCGTGAGCGACGTCGATGAGCAGCGCCTGGTCCGCGTGAACAAGCAGTTCACGTTCATGCGCGACGAAGCGGCGTTCCTGGTCACCTACGAGCTGGTCAACCGCAGCCCGGATCCCCTCGAGACCCGCTTCGCCGTGGAGCTCAACCTCAACCTCGACTCCACCCGTGAGGGCGCTGCCTACCTCGCGGTGGGTGACCGGACGGTGGGCCTGGACCAAGCCGCTGAGCTCACCGACGTCCGGGCGCTGCGCTGGGGAGATCTGCGCAAGGGCATGCAGCTGCGCGTCGATCTGGATCAGGACGCCACGGTCTGGCACTACCCGGTGGAGACCCTGAGCGATGGCCTCGATGGCCCCGAGCTGCTCTACCAGGGTCCGTGCATCCTCGTGGTCTGGTCGCTGCGGCTGTGGGGGCTCGAGCGCCACAGCTTCAAGCTCTGGGTTCGCGTCGGCGGTGGTGACAGCAACGGCGTCTACCCAGGCTTCGCCCTCAACCCTGGTCTCTGATCTCTCGCCGGGCCAACCGGGGCTGCGGGTGCCCGGCCGGTCGCGGTAGACTGGGGCCTGGCGGGCCCATGCCCGCGTAGGAGGAATCGTGACCGAAGGGGCACCCCAGCTGCTGACCTTCGCTGCCACCCTGCTCGTCGTCAGCGCCTTTGCTGCTGCGCGCTGCGGCGACAAGCCGGGCGACACCGACTCGGCCGTCGTCCAGGACACCCACGACACCGATCCCGGCGGCTGCATCGAGGAGACGGGCGAGAGCGAGCCCGTTCCCCCCGAGACCGGCGAGACGGGCGACAGCGAGCCCGGGATCGAGACCGACGTGCCACCCGACACCCAGCCGCCGCCGGACACGGGCATGGTCGACGGCTGCCCCGGGGGCATGGCCTCCATCAACGACCTGTTCTGCATCGATCGCTACGAGGCTTCGCGACCGGACGCCACGACCGCCAGCACCGGGAGCGACGAGAGCCGTGCCACCAGCCGCTCGGGGGTGCAGCCCTGGAAGGTCACCACCAAGAGTGAGGCCGAGACGGCCTGTGAGGCCGCGGGCAAGCGACTGTGCACCGAGGACGAGTGGTACACAACCTGCATCGGGCCCAGCGAGACCGCCTACGCCTACGGTGATGAGTACGAGCCCACCACCTGCAACGGCATCGACGCCAACTGCGACTGTCACGGCAGCACCAACGAGGACTGCGCCTGCGACGACCACGGCGGTCCCTACGCGGGCTGCTACTACGACTGCGGCGGCTCCTACGGCATGGAGGTCACCGCCAACCGCTCCGGTTGCACCAACAGCTACGGTGTCTGGGACATCAACGGCAACCTCTGGGAGTACGTCGAGAGCTCCGCGGAGTACCCGGTTCGGGGCGGCGCCTACAACTGCGGCGACTCGGCCAGCTACCATCGCTGCGACTACGAGCCCGGCTGGAATCCGAGCGCCCGGGGCTTCCGGTGTTGTCATGACGGGGAGTTCGACGCGTAGCGTTTGGATTGACGGTGGGTGAGGGGAGCGCTAGGTGCAGGGGCTTTCGAACTCCCCGAGGACGCCCATGCGCATCATCGAGTCCATCAACGAAGAGGTGCTGGCCAAGACCGTCCAGCGCTGCCGCGAGCGCGGTATCGTCAGCCCCACCTTCGCCCAGATGCGGGACCCCGCCCTGATCCCTGCTGACGTCAAGGCGCGCCTGCCCGATGTCGGCCTCTGGGATCTCGATCCGATCAACCTCTTCCGCATCAGCTGGAAGAACGATCCGGCCAACGGCCTGTACAACCGCGGCAACTGGATCGAGTTCCCCTCCGAGCTCACCGGTGTCTCCGCCCGGATCGTCGGCTTGGTGGGCAAGTGGTTCCCCACCGGCGCGCACAAGGTGGGTGCAGGCTTTGGCTGCTTGGTGCCCCGCTTGGTCTCCGGCAACTTCGATCCCACCACCCAGCGGGCCGTGTGGCCCAGCACCGGCAACTTCTGCCGCGGAGGCGCCTTCGACTCGGTGCTGCTGGGCTCCGTACCGGTGGCCATCCTCCCCGAGGAGATGTCCAAGGAGCGCTTCGAGTGGCTGAAGGGACTGGGCGCCGAGGTGATCGCCACGCCGGGCTGTGAGTCCAACGTCAAGGAGATCTACGACAAGTGCTGGGAGCTGCGGAACACCCAGAGCGACGTTGTGATCTTCAACCAGTTCGAGGAGTTCGGGAACCCCATCTGGCACTACTGGACCACCGGCACCCAGATCGCCGAGATCTTCGAGCAGATCGGCGGCCCCGGTGCGCGACTGTCCGGCTACGTCTCGGCCACCGGCTCGGCGGGCACCATCGCCGCGGGTGACTTCCTGCGCGAGCGCTACCCCCAGGTCCGCGTGGCCGCGACCGAGGCCCTGCAGTGCCCCACCCTGCTCGAGCTCGGCTTCGGCGGACACCGCATCGAGGGCATCGGCGACAAGCACGTCCCTTGGGTCCACAACGTGCGCAACACCGACATGATCGTCGCCATCGACGACAACCAGACCATCGATCTGATGCGCCTGTTCAACGAGCCCGAGGGCAAGGCGTTGCTGGCCCGGGCCGGTATCCCCGAGCGGCTCATCGAGCAGCTGCACCTGCTCGGCATCTCGAGCCTCTGCAACCTGGCCGCCGCGGTGAAGCTGGCCAAGTACTACGAGATGGACAGCCGCGACGTGATCTTCCTGCCGCTGACCGACTCCATGGAGATGTACGGCTCACGGCTGGCCGAGGAGAACGACCTCCGGGGTCCCTACGCCGGGCGCGACGCCATGGCCCACAAGGCTCGCTGGCTCGACGGCATCGGTCTCGACAACCTCCGGGAGCTCAACTTCCGTGACCGCAAGGCGCTGCACAACTTCAAGTACTTCACCTGGGTGGAGCAGCAGCAGCGCGATGTCGATGATCTCCGCCGGCTGTGGGACCCGGACTTCTGGGCCGAGACCTGGCAGCAGGTCCACCAGTGGGACGAGCTCATCGAGCAGTTCAACGCTCAGGTGGCGGGCTAGCGACTACGGACACTCGTCGTTGGCGGCGCCTGGGGTGCCGAGGTCGCCGGTGTCGTAGGCCGACTGACCCGCGCACCAGTTGGCGGCGTCGGCAGCACTGGTGGCATCGAAGGCCCCCGGGTCCAGGGAGATGCTCGCGCCGGCCACATCGGGCCAGTCCACGTCGTCGTAGATCAGCTGGTGGACGACGTCGCCGTCGGTGCCGTCGGTGCCGTAGGTGGCCAGGACGATCTCGTCGGCGGTGTTGACCAGCTGGAAGCCCGACCAGACCAGATCGTAGGCGGTGGTGGCAGCCGCGGTGCGAACCATGACCGCATAGCCACCGACCTCCAGCTCCAGTGACTCGTCGATGAGCCAGCTCCCGCCGTCGAGATCGTAGACGATCAGGCCTTCG
>CAZHIK010000784.1:0-4680 GCA_964532635.1 uncultured Enterobacterales bacterium | reverse complement strand
CGCCCCGGCAGCTACACCACGGGGATGTGGGCTCGGTGTCGTCGTGGACCCAACCCGAGACCGGCCGCACCTGGGTGATGGAGCACTTCCAGAGCCTGCGGGTGATGGACATGGGGCCCATGGGCTTCGTGGATGTCGGGCGCATCGACCTGCCGGTGCGCATGAACTTCCCGTACTTCCGCTGGGCCCCCGAGCTGGAGCGCCTGCTGCTGGTGGAGGTGGCCGCGCTGGATGGCTACCACGGCCAGATCACCTTCATCGATCCTTCGGGGCTCGAGCCCCCGCGCCACTGCTTCCTCAGCGACGCCGCCACCGGCGAGCAGCGCCACGCCCCCCGCAACGCGGTGTGGGTGCCATCCATCGGCAGGCTGGTGATCTCCCCCGACTACGACCCCTGGCTCTACACCGTGGAGCCAGAGGGGTGCACCGTGGAGCCCTGGCTCGACACCGGAAGCTTCAACGGGCGCATCAAGTGGGTGGAAGAGTGGGCCCGGCTGGTGTCGGCCAAGCCCGGCGAGCGCTTCGTGGAGGTGGTGGACCCCGCGGGGCCGAGCATCGAGCGTCGCATCCCCACCCAGCCCGGCGTGCGGGTGCTGGGCGTGGACGCCGAGCGCGATCTGCTGGTCACGGCGTCCGTGCTCACCGGCCGGCTGCAGGTGCAGCGGGCCAGCGACGGTGAGGTGATGGACCGCTTCGAGACCCTGATGCCCATGGCGCGGTCGATAGCGCTGGACCCAGCGACCGGCCAGGCGATCCTGAGCACCTGGACGGTGCTGTACAAGGTGCCGTACTCAGTGGAGTGAAAGGGGCCCCGACTCCCAGCGGTGGTGTGTGGGATACTGCAGCGTGGAGGCACAGCACGCTGGCACGCCAAAAGCTTCTTCTTCCAGGACTTACCGTCCTTGCGCTCGTGTCAGGCGGATGCGAGGGTGAGCGGCGCGATACGAGGGAAGCCGGCGAAGCACCAGGCTGCGCCGAGGGCTCGACTACCGACCTGGGGGAGTGCGCTCCGGAGGCATGCGGCTCGGGGAAGTGGGGGAACCTCGAGCTGGACGGTGACACTATCTACGTGGACATTGCGGCAGCAGATGGCGGAAACGGAAGCGAGGAGCACCCCCTCACCTCGATTCAGGCCGCATTGAACCAAGCCGCCACCAACGGCGGCGGTTCGGTCGCGGTCGCCGCGGGAATCTACCAGGAGACACTCACCATCGGCGCCCACCACACGGGAATACACCTGGCCGGACGGTGTCGGCAGCTGGTGACGTTGGATGCGAGCGTGGGGAACGAGGAGACGGCGGGGATAGACATCGCCATGGGGCATGGCGACTTGACGGTGTCGGGGTTGGGATTGGTGGGCTCGAACCACAACGGCGTAAGGGTGGAGTCAGGAGACGTCCACTTGGAGGGCGTGGCGGTGGCCGGATGCTCCGACGTGGGGCTGGCGGTCGCGGGACCGGACGACTCCGCTCCCGCCGAGCTGACAGTGCTGCACAGCGAACTCGAGAGCAACACAGGAGTGGCGGTGATGGCACGGTACTCCGGTACCCGTGTGACGCTCGAGGACACGACGATCAACGCCACCATAGCCAAGGAGAGCGGCGACGGTGGGTACGGGATCCAGGTCAGCGGTGGAGCGACGCTCACGGCAGAAGGCTGCGACCTGTTCGAAAACACGGGGCTGGGAATCATCATCGCCGAGGTGGGCACCCAGGTCTCCCTCCGGGACACCACCATCCGAGGAACGCTGCCACACCACAGCGGGCTCGCTGGAGAGGGCATCAACATCTTTGGAGGAGCAACACTCCTGGTAGAGGACTGCGAAATCGTGGACAACAGGAGCGTGGGAGTGAGGATCAATGAGCCGGACACCCAGGTCACGCTCCTGGACACCATCATCCGACGCACCTCGCAAGGTGAGCTCGAACAACTCGGGTACGGTGTCATGGTCTATGAGGGTGCCGAGCTGGCATTGGTTGGCTGCGAACTGGCCCACAACACCATGGTTGCCATCTCCGCCTTCGACGCGGACACCCAGGTCGCCCTCTCGCACACGGTCGTCCGCAACACACTGCCCGACGTGAACGGAGACTTCGGGTACGGCGTCCAGATCCACAGAGGAGCTGTTCTCGAAGCCCAGGACTGCACGCTGGACGACAATTCGGGAGCTGGAGTCCTCGCAGGAGACTCGGCCACCCAAGCGGCGCTACTGCACACAGTTGTGCGGGGAACGCAATCCAGTGAAGACGGCGACTCGGGGCAAGGGTTCTCTGTGGGCGGTGGGGCTGTGCTCGTTGCCAGATCGTGCGAACTGGACAGGAACGTGGGTATCGGAGTCTTGGCCACCGACGAGGACACCCATGTCACGCTGGTGGACACAGCCATCCGGAACACCCTTCCCAACGGGCTCGGTGGTAGCGGATATGGCATCGGAGTGCGTGGGGGTGCCATCCTCACTGCATCGAGCTGCGTGCTGGACCGAAACACACTGGTGGGCGCCCTCGCCCATGACTTCGGCACCGTGCTGTCGCTCGAAGGCACCACCATCCAGCATACGCTGCCCGATTCGAACAATGAAGGGGGCCAAGGCATCCAGGTCAACAGCCGGGCGCTGCTCATGGCGCAAGGCTGCGCCGTAGTCGGTAACTCCACATCCGGAGTCGAAGTCTTCGGCCCGGGCACCCAAGCGACACTCCAAGGCGCCGCGATCAAAGACACACTCCCCGACGCGACTGGCGACCAAGGGTTCGGAGCCGTAGTCGGCAAAGGTGCCGTGTTCACAGCCGAAGCCTGCAGCCTCGACGGCAACACTTGTGCCGGTGTCCTCGCCACAGGTGCGGGAACACAGGCTTCTCTGCGAGACTCCTCCATCACCCAAACGGCCAAAGGGAACGGCCACCAAGGGGTCATCGCCGTCGGGATCGTCGCGCAGGAGGAGGCTTTCCTCCGAGCCACCGGCGTGCAGGTTCGGGCGAACGAGGGGCCAGGGCTGTACGCCGCTAGTTCCAGCCAGCTCTTCTGCACAGACTGCTCCATCCTGGAGAACGAGTTCGCAGGGGCCGTAGTGGTCGACGAAGGCACGCTGGAGCTGGAGTCGTCACTCATCTCAGGCACGCTCCAGAGCCCCAACCTGGACGGGGGCGTGGGGATCTTCGCCGCCCAACAGTGGCACTTTTCTCCCCCACGTTTGATCGTTGTCGACAGCAGCATCTCGGACAACAGAATGGCTGGCATACACATCGTTGGCGAAGGCAGCCTCGAAGTCACCGGGACCGAAATCACCCGCAGCATTCCTATCAGCCACGGCTCGACGAACCGCTGCGGGGACGGCATCTTCGCCGCGGGTACCAGCGCCTGGAACGGCTCGGGCGGCCTGCGGCTCGAAGGCAACGTGATCTCGGACCACCAGGGCAGTGGCCTGTTCCTGGACGACGGCCACGCCAGCCTGGTCGGCAACTCCTGGTCGAACAACGCCATGGATCTGCTGATACAAGGCGACGCCTGCCTCACTCCGCGAGACGAATATGCAGAGGTTCCTACCAGCGACGTCTGCCCAACGTGGGACCAGCCAACCTGTCCGCTGGAGTTCGCGCTGAACCTGGTGGTGGCCGAACTCCCGGAGAGCACCGCACGTATGCTGCGCCACACAGTCCCATCGGCACCCGCTCTTCACGTCGCGCCGTCGAGCCAACTCGCCCCGCTTTCACTCGTCGAAGCCCACTGAGGCTGCACGTCACGACGCCATCCAGCCCGTCCCGCGTCCCCTGGAGGACCGACGCGGGCATACCGAGCCACGCTCGACGCCCCAGCCCTGATCCACGAGTCTGGCTCGGAACCTGGGCCATCCGCCCGGGAAAGCCCTGGACCCACGACTGGTGGCTCGCCTGAGCTGGCGGAAGCGCGATATCGCTCGATGTCGCAGTCAGGTTTCACCTGGGAGCCACAATGGTACGTCCCTTCATCGACCGCCCCACCCGCGATCGCCTCGCCGATCTCTGCGAGGCTCTCGCCGCCTCCGCCATCGCCCCCGCCGCGTTGCCATGGGACGCCGAGGAGTGTTTCCGGGAGGGCGAGCGCCTCCGCGATGCCGGCCAGCTCCGCGACGGCGCGAGCTTCACGCTGATGGGGATGGCCCTCGAGGACCTGGCCCAGGGCCGCAGCCAGCGCACCGAGCTCGAACGCCTCGCGGCCCGCTGGCGGGCCGAGCCTGGCACCCTGGCCGCCGCGTTGGGTGAAGCCCCCATTCTGGGTCCGGGCGACCTCGTGGCCATCGGCTTCCGCAAGGACCGCTGCATGGGGGACACCACCTTCTACATCCAGCTGCTGGACCCGCCCTCGGGGACCGAGATCTCCTCGCTGATCGACGTGGCCATCGAGGGCGTGGCCATCCGCCGTGACGGGCTGGTGGTCTATGCGCAGTGGTGGTGGATCCCGAGTGGCGAGCGGCGCATGGAGGTGCGCTGTGCGCTGACGGGGAGACGGATGAAGGACACCCCCCAGCCCGCCAGCGCCGATGAGGTCGTGATGTTGGCCGACCTGCTCACGGAGGTGCGGGGCGACGCAGCGCCCAAGACCCCGCTGCAGATCATCCTCGAGAGCACTCCCCCAGGGGGTAAGCCGGCGTTTGTGTTCGGGGCCTGATCTTTTCATCCAACACTCCAGGGTCGGTCGGCATCCAAG
>CAZHIK010000783.1:0-4683 GCA_964532635.1 uncultured Enterobacterales bacterium | reverse complement strand
GGGGAGACCGAGGCGCAGTTCGAGGAGCTGCTCGGCTTCGTGCGGGAGCAGCGCCTGGAGCGAGCAGGGGTGTTCCGGTACTACGCGGAGGATGGCACCCAGGCTGCGGAGCTCTCCCAGCAGGTGCCGCCCGAGCTGCAGCAGGAGCGCTTCGAACGGCTGGTGGATGCCCAGGCGCTCGCGGCGCGGAGCTACCAAGCCAGTTTGGTGGGGAGATGCCTGCCGGTGATGATCGATGGTCCTTCACCCGAACATGACCTGCTGCTGCTGGGGCGTCATGCGGGCCAGGCGCCGGAGATCGATGGCGTCGTGCACCTGGGGGCCCCTCCGGAGGCCGTGCGGCCGGGCCGTGTGCTCGAGGCTCGGATCACGGACAGCGACGAAGTGGACCTCGCCGCAGAGCCGATCGTGGACTGATGGGTGGGCGGCGGGGCCAGGCCCCCGGTGGGTGACGGACGGACCCGGTCCGCGTATAGTGTGCGTTCCAGGTTTTTGGGCAGCAGGAGGAGCGATGAGCAGGTTCCTTTGGCCGTTGTTGGTGCTGATGAGCATCGCGTGTGTCGTCGACGACCCGGGAGTGGTCTACCAACCCCGCGACACCTCCTGGGAGGGGGACAACACCCCCCCGGTGATCGAGCACGAAGCCATCGAAAACGCCCAGATCTATGGAGAGTCGGTGCAGCTGAGCGCCACGGTCACCGACGAGGAGAGCGCGGTCTTCGTTGTCCAGGTGTTCTACCGGCAGGAGACCTCCAGCATGTGGGACGACGTGCCCTTGATCGACATGGAGGGCGACGGCACCTACGAGGGTCAGATCCCGGGTGCCGACGTCATGACTGGCGGCATGTACTACTACCTGTACGCCATGGATACCTCGGAGAACGAAACCTTCGATCCCGACGAGGGCGAGGACGATCCGTACCACTTCCGGATCTCGCCTCAGGACTGATCGTCGGGCTAGCGCAGCAGCGCCTCCACGACCTCGGCGGGGAACGCCAGGCGGAAGCCGCGTGCTGCTGCGGCTTGGAGCTGGTCGGCCTCCGAGGCGCCTGCCGAGGCGGCCACCAAGACCACCGCGGCACCGCTGTGGGCGGCGCTGTGGCGGTAGCGTCGCCTGTCGAGATCTCCAGAGCAGGTGCTGGCCCGCAGGTACGGCACACCCGCGTCCTGGAGCGCCCGCAGCCAGTGGGCTCCCAGCCCGCCCTCGACGGCGTCCAGCACGTAGATGTCGGCCCGGCGTAGCGCTTGGGCCTGGGTGTCCGGATCGCCGCTGGGAGAGCCGAACACCAGCACCCCGGAGGCGTGGGGAACCGCCTCGAGAGACTCGGGAAGGCTCACATCCGCCTCGGCGACCGCGAGGATCTCGGTGTGGGTGAGCAGCGCGTCCCGTGACAGGCGGAGGGTGAAGGGGGAGTAGGGGGACAGGGCGAGAGCCAAGGGCTCGCTGCGTGCCATCAGGGTGCGTACCCCGTGGGGATCGCTGTCCACGTCGTGTACCACCAGGGCCAGCAGGGGCTCCAGGTCTCGGGCCAGGGTGGGCCAGGGCCCCAGGCTCGGCTCGAGCTCCAGGACGAGGGCCAGGCGCGAGCCCGCGTAGAACCGGATCTGGACCCGGTGATCGTCTTGTTCCACGACGTAGATCTCGGCCTGGTCCTCGGAGGAGGCTACCAAGGCTTCGAGGCGCTGCGCCAGGGCGTTCGGATCGTCCTCGGTCGAGAGTCGCCAGCGCTCGTGGGTGGTGACCCAGCTCCCGCGGCTGTCCTGCTGCTCGGTCTCAGTGCGCTCCTGGAGCTGGTCCTTTCTCAGGCCAAGGGACGGCAGGGAAGCCTGGACCCGCGCGCTGAGTGCGTCCACGTCGGCCAACTCCGCTCGCTCATGCTGCTGGTCATCCGAGCTCGTGAAGACCACCAAGCGGGCGATGGAGGGGGCGAAGAACCAGGTCAGCAGGCAGCCGAGGACCAACAGCCCGAGCAGTACGAGCCGGAGCCGCCTGCTCATGGATCACTCATCGGGGCTCGGGAGTGGGACCTGAACCAGCTCGAGGGCTCGGGCCAGCTGTGGGTCGGTGGGCAGGCGCTCGCGGACAGGGACCTCCCACAGGCGGTGTGCGGCGGGCTCGGGCAGGGCGGTCTCCACATCGGCCAGGGCTTCCAGTAGGGCGCTGCGGTCCACGCGGCGCAGCTCGCCAGCCTGCTCCTCGACCTGCGCCTCGAGGCTGGTGAGCAGATCGAGCATTCGCCGCTCCTCCAGGGAGCGCACCAGCTCATCGGGTTGCAGTCCCTGGCGGTGGTCGATGGGAGAGCCGTCTGGGAGGTAGTAGCGGCTGATGGTGAGCTTGAGGGCGGACTCGTCCTCGAAGGCCCAGATGGCCTGGACCGAGCCCTTGCCGTAGGTGGGGGTTCCCACCAGGGTGGCGCGGCCGTGGGCCCGGAGCGCCCCCGCAACGATCTCGCTGGCCGAGGCGGAGCCGCCGTTGACCAGGACGACGGGTGAGAGGCCGAGGTCCCGGCTCGAGGCGGTACCGCGGTGCAGCTCGCTGTCACCCTCGTCGCGGCCACGGGTGGAGACGATGTCGACCTCGCCGACGAATTGATCGACGATGTGGTTGGCTTCGTCCAGCAGTCCACCAGGGTTGTCGCGCAGGTCGAGGACCAGCCGCTCGAGTGGGCCGCCACTCTGTTGTTCCAGCTCGCGAAGTGCGGACTCGAATTCCGCGCCCGCGCCCTCGTGGAAGTGGACCAGGGCGATGTAGCCGACGCCCGGCTGCAGCAGCTCGGACCAGGTGGCCGGGACGTGCACTACATCCCGGGCGACCACGATCTCGAGCTCCCCCCCGTCGCGCTGGATGCCCAGCGCCACCAGTTCGCCGCGGGGGCCGGAGATCCGCTCGGCGGCCTGGGTGAAGGGCTCGTCTTCGAGGACCTGCTCGTCGATGATTGCGATGACGTCACCCACGCGCACATCGGCGTGCTGAGCGGGGCTGTCGGGGAGCACTTCGACCACCTCGAGGCCCAGGCTGTGGGGAGACACCCGCACGCCGATGCCGAAGTATCGGTCCTGCTCCTGACGCTGCATGTTGGCGTAGGCCTCGGGATTCAGGAAGGTGCTGTGGGGATCCAGCACCTCCACCATTCCCCGGATGGCCGCATACACCAGCTCTGTGGACTCGAGCTCCTCGACATAGCGCCGCTGGATCTCGTGGTAGGCCCGCGCCAGGGTATCCCAGGCGGCGTAGGCATCCCGGCCGGCCGCATAGGCTCCCATGGTGAGCAGAGAGCCAGCCAGGGTGCAGCTGACGAACACCCCGAAGACCAGCAGGAAGGACAGCAGGTAGCGACGCATGAGTACCGTTCTAGTAGCCGCTGTGTGGAACCCGTGCACCGGCTGGAGATTCCAGATGCAGCAAGCCCCCAGGGCCAGAGGCCCCGGGGGCTGCTTCGACCAGAGATCGGAGCCTAGTCTTCGATGGGCCAGAGGATCTCATCCAACGCGCTGTCGTCGCCGGACTGGATCATCTTGGACAGGGCGAAGGCCTGGGGCAGGATGTGGGTGACGTAGAACTTCAGGTTGAGCACCTTGCCCTGGTAGAAGGCCTCGTCGTTGTCCTCGCAGCCTTCGTCGAGGGCTTCCTGGGCCACCACGGCTTGCTCCAGCGCGGTCATGCCGAGCAGGAAGACACCGAAGAGGGTGAGCAGGTTGGAGGACTCGAGCATGGCGTTCGACAGCTTGCCGCCCAGCGCGTACTGGAACAGGTGCATGCCGCAGGCGCTGACCAGGTCGCGCACCTCGGCGAGGGCCTCGACCTCTTCGTCGAAGTCACCGCCCTCGAGCTCGTTGAACTGGGCGGTGATGCGCTGCAGCCACTGCATGAAGAGCATGCCGTTGCGCATGGACAGCTTGCGGCCCATCAGGTCCATGGCCTGGATGCCGTTGGCGCCTTCGTAGATGGCGGTGATGCGGCTGTCACGGAGGTGTTGCTCGACCGGATACTCGGCGCAGTATCCGAAGCCACCGAGCACCTGGACCGCGAGGCTGGTCATCTGGAAGGCCATGTCGGAGCAGTGGGACTTGCAGATGGGGATGTACAGGTCGACTTCGTCCTTCAGGGCCTGCTGCTCGGTGGGATCGTCGATGGCGTGCAAGCGATCGAACTTGTAGGCGGTGCTGTAGCAGAAGGCGCGCATGGTCTCGATCATGACCTTCTGGGTCATCAGCATGCGGCGGATGTCCGGATGGATCACGATGGGCACACGCGGGGCTTCCGGGTCGCGGAAGTTGTTGATGTCGGGGCCCTGCAGGCGCTCCTTGGCGTAGGCCACGGAGTTGAGGTAGGCCGGGGAGGCCACGGACACGCCCTGGAGGCCCGCGAAGATCCGCGCCTCGTTCATGAGGTGGAACATGATCTTCATGCCCTGGTTTTCATCGCCCAGCAGTTCCCCCCGGCATCGACCGTTGCCGCCAAAGGTCACACTGCAGGTGGCGCTGGCATGCATTCCCATTTTTTCTTCAAGGCTGGTAACAACTACGTCGTTGAATTCCCCCAGCGACCCATCCCCGTTCAGGCGGTATTTGGGTACAATAAACAGGGAAATACCCTTGCTGCCCTTCGGTGCCCCTTCGATGCGGGCCAGAACCGGATGGACAATGTTCTCGTTCAGATCATGCTCTGCATTGGTAATAAAT
>CAZHIK010000782.1:0-4684 GCA_964532635.1 uncultured Enterobacterales bacterium | reverse complement strand
CTGGATCGTACCCTGGTGGTCCTCGACGATCCCATAGACCAGCGAGAGCCCCAGGCCGGTGCCCTTGCCCACCGGCTTGGTGGTGAAGAACGGATCGAAGATGGATCCCTGCAGCTCATCGGGCACACCCGTGCCGCTGTCGTCCACCAGCAACTGCACGAGCCCGCGCACGGCGGCGGCGCCGACGGTGAGCCGAGCCCGGCCACCCCGCGGGGTGGCCTCGATGGCGTTCTTGACCAGGTTGAAGACCACCTGCTCCAGGGCGTCGCGCTGGCCGAGGGCCACGGCGGGACCGTCGAGCTCCACCTCGACCACGACCCCGGCCTTGGTGGCAGCGTGGCGCAACAGGTTGCGGCTGAGCTCGCAGATCCCACCCAGCTCGACCGGCTCGCGCTGTGCGTCGGAGCGCCGGGCGAAGCTGAGCAGGTCACCGGTGATGGTGCGGATGCGCTGGGCCTGGGAGACGATGACCTCGAGGTCTTCGATCACGTCCGGATCCATGCCCTCGTCGTCGGCGACGCTGACCAGGTAGCTGGAGCGAGCCAGGATCACACCGGTGGGATTGTTGACCTCGTGGGCCACGCCGCCCGCCAGCTTGCCGACCGAGGCCAGCTTCTCGGCCCGGATGAGCTGGGACTGGGCCTGGCGCAGCTCCTCGGTGCGGGCCTGGACCCGGTCCTCCAGATCCTGGTTGAGCGCGCGGAGCTCGTCCTCACGCTCCACC
Source organism: uncultured Enterobacterales bacterium (assembly GCA_964532635.1). Taxonomy (GTDB): domain Bacteria; phylum Myxococcota_A; class UBA796; order UBA796; family JAFGLY01; genus CALDOK01. Next base: position 3,960 of record CAZHIK010000782.1, on the reverse strand, counting down.
ACGAGCAGCCGCAAGCGCTCGAGGGCCTCACCCAGCTCACGGGGCTCGTCCATCCCGATGGCATCGATGGGGTCCTGGTAGCCGTCCTCGTTCATGCGCCGCACGTGCTGCGCCAGGTGGAGCAGGGGTCGGGTGACCAGCCAGTCCATGGCCGCTGCGAGGATGAGCCCGGCGACGAGTGCACCCACCACGAAGCCGAGGACGACCGCAGCGTGGAACTCGGACCCGATGTTGTCGAGCAGCCAGCTGAGCAGCAACATCTGCCCGACGATCATCAGCGATACCATCGCTGAGATCTTGAGGGAGATCCCCGGGCGGCTGGGCAGCAGGCGCGGCAAGCCGATCAGTCCTGCCAGAGGATGCACTGGGTGGGGCAGGCGTCCATGGCGTCCTGTAGATCATGCGGCGGGACGTCCGTGGAGACCACCCTCGCACGGCCATCGGTGCCCAGCTCGAAGGCGTCTGCGCAATACTCGACGCAGGTGCCGCAGGCGATGCAGTCCTCGAGCTCCACCACAAGGCGGCGCTGGGGGCTACCGGCTTCGGTCGTGGGGACAGCGGCCTCACCCGCAGGCTCGGCGTCGGAGCTGGGCCGTTCCTGCGCCGGATCCGTGGAGGCTCCTCCCTGGACCAGCCGTACGGGCTGTCCCTGAGCCAGGATGCGGGCGGCCTGAGCGAAGCTGGAGGCCTGGACCTCGGGTGCGGTGGTGACCCCGGCTCCCTCGAGCTCGGCGATGCGGCTGCGTAGGGCCCGCACCTCCTGACGCAGGATAGCGAGCTCGGCCTCATGGCTCTCACAGCCCCCGCCGAGCAGCTTGTGGATGGCGCTACGGATCATGTTCCCGGACTCCTGGTGTCGAGGCATCGCAAGGAAGGTAGCCCACGCTCGGGCAGCGGCAACGCGGAAGCCCTCGATGGGGACCCGGGATACGCTGATCCACCCCCAGGATGCAGGCATGTCCTCGAGCGCCCCCCACCTCAGCGTCGTCGTGCCCGCCTTCAACGAGCGGGAGCGCATCGGAGCGAGCCTGCACAGCGCTCGGGCCTGGCTGGCGCGGCACCAGCCCGACCACGAACTGCTGGTCGTGGATGACGGAAGCACCGATGGCACGGCAGAGCTCGTGCGGGAACACGCCGCGAACTGGCCCCGCCTGCGCCTGATCCGACTCGAGCGAAACCGGGGCAAGGGGGCCGCCACCCGGCGTGGGGTCCTCGAGGCCGCAGGAGCGTGGATCCTGTGCTCCGACGCCGACCTGTCCACACCCATCGCCGAGGTCGAGCGCCTGCTCGCCGCCGGCGCACAGGCTCCAGTGGTGATCGGATCCCGCTCCATCGAGGGCTCCAACATCACACAGCGCCAGCCTATCCACCGCGTGATCATGGGCCGAGCCTTCAACCGCGCCACCCGCATGGTGACCCCGGGTGGACACAACGACACCCAGTGTGGCTTCAAGCTCTACCGTCGTGACGCGGCCCGCGAGCTGTTCGAGCGCATCACCATCGAGGGCTTCGCCTTCGACGTCGAGGTGCTCTACCTGGCCCATCGCCTGGGCTACCCGGTGGCCGAGGTGCCGGTGACCTGGCACAACGACGACCGCACCTCGGTGAACCCCTGGCTGGACCCCGCACGGATGTTCTTGGACATCCTGCGCATCCGGCGTCGCCACGCGCGCGGTCGCCGATCGCGCTGAGCCGCCGCGCCAGCGTCGGCCGCTAGCGCGGCGCTATCCGCCTCCAGTCCCCACTGGCCAGCGGATGGGCACCGATCCGCAGCAGCTGATGTTCCTGAGCCGCCCAGGCCTTGACCAGCTGGGCGCGGGTGCCCACCCGGGCGCGCACGCGCTCGAAGGCGGGCTCGAGGCCGTCGGCCACCAGGACGCTGGCGATGGCCTGGAGCGAAGCGGCCGGGGGCCGGGGGTGGAGCTCACCGTGGACCCATCCCCCGCGAGGATCGATGGACAGGATCACCGAGCCGGAGGGCAGCCGCCAGAGGGTGCCACGAACGCGGGCGGGCCTGGGCTCCGCCGGGGGGATGGCCCAGGCCAGCGGCTGACCCTGCAACAGCTGGCCGTATGCGAACAGCGCCACGTGATCATCCAGGTGGGATGACGAGAAGAGCGGCTTCACGGGGTGTCACCGCCGGGCTCGGGGGCGGGGGCTGAAGGAGGGGCCGCGCCCACCGCCCACTCACCGAGGCGTTCTTCGGCCCAGGCCCCCAGGGGCAGCAGGCGGTCGTGGAGGTGGCGATCTTCTGGCTGGAAGAGGAGCCGGCGGAAGAATGACTCGGACAGCGCCAGGCAGCGACCTACCGGGATGGCGATACCGAGGGCTTCCGTGGCGTCGATCAGGGATGCCTCGGGCAGGCCACCGCGCTGCCGCCTGGAGACCAGCCAGCCACGGTCGGCCATCAGCTCGTCGGCCCGCTGCAGGAACGCACCCAGATCACGCCGCCGGTGGTAGAGGCGCAGCCGCTCGCCGCGCAGGCGCAGCGAAACCCGCCCGCGGCTCACGCGCTGCTGGAGAAGGACGGCCACCAGCAGGGTGAGGTGGGGGACACGCTCGATGGCGTGCAGCCGCAAGCTGACCCGATCGGGGATGGAGCCTGGCCGCGCTTCACCCGGGTGCAGCAGGCCACCGTGGACCAGCAGTCGACGCGCGAAGGCTGGGTGGGGGGCGCCCGCCCGGGGCTCGAGGGCCCTCTCGACCCCCCCGAGACCTCCGACCAACAGATCGAAGGACGGAGGCAGCGCGATGACCAGGTTGCGGTGCTCGATGAGATCGAGGAAGGGCGCAGCCCGCGGCACGTAGCCCAGCTCCGGTTCGGGCACCGCCGCCGGTATGGCCGCCATGGTGCGCCCCTCGAGCAGGCCACCGGCCGCACGGGCCATGGCGCGGGGGTTGATGTCGGTACCGAAGATGCGCTCGTCCCAAGGACGGAAACGAGCCCGCAGGCGGCCGTAGCGCGCCGCCGCTCCGAGATCGCCGCGGCCGGTGGCGCGCAGCACCTCGAGGTACTCGCGGTACTCCGGATCCGACAGCGCCACAGAGGCGACGGTGTCGGACAGCTCGCGCCGGCCGATGGCAGCCGGTGTGACCACCAGCTTGTCGATGTGATCCTGAACCAGGCGCTGGGCGTCGCCGCGACGGACCGCCATCTCGGCGTAGGGCCCGGCGGGCGCACCGGCCACGCCCAGGCGCGCCAGCACAGTGCCGAGCTGGGCGATGGCCAGCTCGCCTTCGTCGAGGAGCGCCTGGAGCACAGCGCGGTACACCGCAGGATCGGTGGCGTCCGGAGCGACCTCGGGCAGGGGGCGGGCGCGGAAGCGGTAGCCGGTGACGGGGGCGCGGGGGCGTGCAAAGGCCAGGCGCAGCTGGGTACCGGGGCGGCGGTCACGACGGCGCGGCCGGAAGCGCAGTGCGGGCTCCATCACCTGTATCAGGGAGGCCGCCAGCTGCTCGAGGCGCTCAGGCTCGACGCCCGGGTGGCGCTGGGCGATCAGCGGGACGAGCTGCGCCCGCCGGAATGCCACCCCGGGCTGGTGGGCCATGAGGGGACCCACCACCGGGTGGTCCCAGAGAGCTTCGGCGTAGATGCGCGGGCGCCGACCCGCGCTGAACACCAACTCGAGGCCCCGACGGCTGAGCGGTGGCACGCTCCCCCCACGGGGGGTGGCCGCCGCGTCGAAGAAGCCCAGCCAGGTGGCCAAGCGTATCCGCGCCTCGAGGTCGGCGGGATCGAGGCGCAGGCGCCGCGCCAGGGCGTCGAGGGACACACAGCCCGAGGACACCAGGCCCAGCAGGCGACCCAGCGCCCGCGGTGCGCAGGATCCCGGGGGCGGTACCGGCATGGTCAGCAGGCTCATGACCAGACCGTATCGCGGCCTGCCCCGCGTGCCATGCTCCAGCGAACTAGGCGGACGAGACCTGTCCGTATCACCTCGTGTGGATTCCAAGAAAAAG
>CAZHIK010000781.1:0-4691 GCA_964532635.1 uncultured Enterobacterales bacterium | reverse complement strand
CCTGGGCACCGAGATCCTCGCGGAAGACCGCGCCACCGGCCGGCGTGCCATGCCCTTCATCCCGGGGCCGACCTTCACCAACCTGCTGCTGGCAGACGAGATCAACCGCACCCCGCCGCGCACTCAGGCCGCCCTGCTGCAGGCCATGCAGGAGCAGGTGGTCACGGTGGCGGGCGCCAGCCGTCCCCTCGAGCAGCCCTTCGTGGTGCTGGCCACCCAGAACCCCATCGAGCAGGAGGGCACCTACCCTCTGCCGGAAGCCCAGCTCGACCGCTTCATGTTCTCGGTGCCTGTGGACTACCCCAGTGAAGACGAGGAGATCGAGGTGGTGCAGCGCACCCTGCAGCCCACCGTGCCCGACATCCAGCCCGTGGTGAGCCGCGAGTCCTTGCTGGCACAGCGTGAGCTGGTGCGGAAGGTTCCCACCAGCGAGACCGTGCGCCGCTACGCCGTGCGGCTGGCCCGCGCCACCCGTCCGGTCCCTGGAGGGAGCGGGGGTGCCCGCCGCTGGATCCAATGGGGTGCTGGCCCTCGCGCCAGCCAGAACCTGCTGCTGGGGGCCCGGGTGCGGGCCCTGCTGCGGGGCCACGAGCTTCCCGATGTGCGCGACGTGCGAGCCCTGGCCCCCGCCGTGCTCGGCCACCGCATCGTGCTGAACTTCGAGGCCGAGGCCTCGGGCATCACCACCGCCCAGGTGGTGGCCGAGTTGCTGGACGAGGTGGACACCCCGTGATCCTGTGGGAGCCCGAGGTCCTGGCGCGCATCCGGCACCTGGCCCTTGTGGCCCGCCACGCCGTCGACGGCGTACAGCACGGCCAGCACCCCAGCCGGGCCCTTGGGGCCTCGGTGGAGTTCGAGGACTACAAGGAGTACGCCCCCGGCGACCCTCTGTCCCAGCTGGACTGGCGGGTGGCGGCCCGCAGCGATCGCCTGGTGGTGCGCCGCTTCCGGGCCGAGTCCCAGCTGCCCTGCTGGATCGCCCTGGACGCCTCGGCCGACATGTCCACCGGGGTCAGCAGCCTGGGCCACGACGGCCCCCGCGCTCCGCTGGATGGCTCCAAGCTCGGCTACGCCCTGTGCCTGGCCGCCACCCTGGCCTGGTACCTCACCCTCCAGGGTGAGCCCGCGGGCTTGGCCCTGCTGGGGGGCACCGGAGCGCCGTGGTCCCTGCTTCCGCCACGCACGGGACGCCGCCACCTGGGCAGGATGCTGGGGGCCCTGGCCAGCGTTCAACCCCACGGCGAGGCCCAGCTGGGTCCGGGCCTCACCAGCCTGGCCCGGCGCCTGCAGCGATCCTCCTTGGTCATCCTCATCAGCGACCTGATGGAGGAACCCGAGCGGTGGGGCCCGTCCCTGCGGGCCCTGGGCCAGCGGCGGGGCGAGCTGAGGGTGCTGCACCTGCAGGATCCCGGTGAGCTGGACCTTCGCTACCCCCGGGTGGCCCGCTTCTTCTCCCCTGAGGGTGGCGAGCCCCTGCCCCTCGATCCCGCGGAGAGCCGCGACGCCTTCCGCGAGGTGGTCGGGGACTGGCGCGCCGAGGTGGAGCGCCTGGTGCTGTCCTGGCAGGGCCACTACCTGCCCATCGCCACCGACCGACCCCTGGCCGATCCCCTCCTGCGCCTGCTGCGCACCGGCCGCGGGCGCGCCCCTGCTCGAACCACGGGTGTGGCGTGAGCTTCGGCCTCCTGGCGGCGGGGTCCCTGGGGCTGCTGGCGCTGCTGGTGGGCCCGGTGCTGGCCCACATGGCCCGCCAGACCCCGGTGGAGCGCCAGGCCTTCGGTGCAATGATGCTGCTCCGCCGCCTGTTGCAGCGCACCCGCCGCCGCCGCCGCGTGCGGGACCGAGTGCTGCTGGCCCTGCGCCTACTGGCCGTGGCCCTGGTGGTGCTGGCCGCGGCCCGTCCCGAGCTGCGGCTGCCCGACGAGCGTCCCCGCGTCGGGGCGTCCGGGCGCATGGTGGTGGTGGTGGACAACAGCCTGTCCATGGGCCTGCGCGAGGGCAGCCCCGGCGCCCCCTCCGGCCCCACCCTGCTCGTGCGGGCGCGGGATCAGGCCCAGGCCCTGCTGGACGAGCTACCCGATGGTGTGCGCTTGGGCCTGGTGGCCACAGCGGGTGGAGCGGGTGGAGCCCAACCCCTTCTGCCCGGCCTCACCACCGAGCACGAGACCGCCCGGGCGGCGCTCGAGCGGCTCGACCTCAGCGCAGAGTCCACCGACCTGGCCGGCGCCCTGCGCCACGCCCGGGCTTTGCTGGCGGGCGAAGCCGGCGAGGTGTTCGTCTTCACCGACGAAGCTGGTCCCGGTGTGGTGAGCGGTGCCACCACCGAGCTGGAGCGCCTGGTGAGCCGCGGTGTGCGGGTGGTGCCCCGGATCGTGCGCCACGATCCCGCCTCCAACGTGGTGGTCCGCTCGGTGGTCTACGGCGAGGGGGTGGAGGGTGGCAGCCTGCGGGCCACCATCGCCGGCTACGGCCCGGGCGAGGAAGAGGTCACCGTCACCGCGGTGCTGCCGGACGACTCCCGCATCACCGCCTTCGCCACCATCCTTCCCTGCGTCGATGGCGACGACGAGGCGGGCTGCGGCGAGGTCGAGGTGGTCTTCACCGTGCCCCCAGAGGTGCCCGGGGGTGTGGGTCGGGTCGAGGTGGACGACGGGGTGCTGGCCGCCGACGACGCCTTGTGGTTCCACCTGCCCCGGGTGGGGGCCAGCCGGGTGCTGGTGGTCGACGGCGATCCCGGACCTTCCCCCATCCGCTCCGAGATCTACTTCCTGGAGCGGGCGCTCGCTCCCTGGGGCCGGCTGGGCACGGGCATCACCCCGGACGTCACCGCCCCTGCGGGCATCGGGAAGCTCGATCCCGAGCAGCATCGGGTGGTGTTCCTGGCCAACGTGGGCGATCCCCGGCCCCTGGCCGACAGCCTCAGCTCGTTCGTGCGTCAAGGTGGGGGCCTGGTGATCACCGCCGGCGACAACATGGCCATCGACCGCTACAACGCGTCGCTGGGCAGCCTGCTCCCCGGTACCCTGCGCAATCCGCGCAACCTGGTGGATCTGGATGCCTCCGGAGGTGTGGCCCTGGTGCCGCCCCGGGAGAGCGACGCCAGCGAGCTGATGGCCCCCTTCGCCCGCGACGGACGCGTCGCCTTCGGTCGCATCTACCAGCGCCGGCTGCTGGTGGTCGATCTGCTGGACGATGAGGACGTCACCGTGCACATGAGCCTCGCCAACGGCCTGCCACTGCTGGTGGAGCGCAGGGTGGGCAAGGGCCGGGTGCTGCTGCTCTGCGGATCGGTGGACCTGTCCTGGGGCAACCTGCCCCTGCAGGCAGCCTTCCTGCCCTTGGTCCAGCGCCTGGTGGGCTGGCTGGGGGCCGAGACCGATGGCAGCACCGCGCGCTTCGAGGACATCGTGGGTCACGCGGTGGAGATCGAGCTGCCCACCCCAGAGCTGGAGCCCACGGTGCTCGATCCATTTGGTGATCCAGTGGCCGTGCGCCACCTGCCGGGTCGCCTGGTCTTTGTGCCGCGGCAGCCCGGAGCCCACACCCTGAGCCTCCCGGGCTCGCCGCCCCTGGCCTGGGTGGCCGTCAACACGCCTCCGGAGGAGTCCGACGTGCGGCGCTACGAGCACCTCGCCACCGTCGAGGCCCAGCTGGCGCCACAGCTGCTGCAGCGACGGGTGGGGCTGGGCACGGGGGCTCTGGGGCTCGCGCTGTTGCTGCTGCTGTTCCAGGCGGCCCTGGCCCGAGCGGAGGTGGACCCATGAGCCTCCGCCTCGATCCCTGGACCCGGCGTCGGCTGCTGATCCGCGCCCTGCAGGCCGCGGGCCTGGCCGCAGCGGGCCTGGGGGGCTGGCCCCGCGTGGCCCGCGCCCTGGGTGACGCCACCAAGCTCGACATCGTGGAGCTGCAGCTGGGCGAGGGCAGCCTCTCCCGCCCCTCGGCCTGGCTGCGCCTGCTATACGAGGTGGAGCAGACCACCTCGGTGGTCACCCTGGACCGGGTGGCTTCCCTGGGCCCCGACGATCCGGCCCTGTTCGACCACCCCCTGGCGGTGCTGTTGGGTGACGACGGCCTCGAGGCCCTGGACGAGACCGCCGTCGAGCAGCTGGCTCGCTACCTGCAGTACGGGGGCTTCCTGTTCATCGACGACTGCTCAGGGGTCAAGGACAGCGCCTTCGACGCCTCGGTGCGCCGGCTCTGCTCCCGCATCTTCCCCACCCGCCCCCTGGCACCCCTGCCCTCGGAGCACAGCCTCTATCGAGCCTTCTTCCTGGTGGATCGTCCGCTGGGCCGCCTGAACCTGGTGCCGTATCTCGAGGGCGTGTCGGTGGGGGAGGTCACCCCGCTGGTCTATTGCCGCAACGACCTGAGCGGGGCCCTGGCGCGCGGCCAGGACGGCCGCAACGCCTTCATGGTGGTGCCTGGCGGTGAGCTGCAGCGGCGCGAGGCCGTCAAGCTGGGGATCAACCTGCTGCTCTACGCCCTGACCTCCAACTACAAGCACGACCTCACCCACGTTCGCCAGCTCGTCGAAGACGGGAGGATCGAGGAGTGAGGGTCCTTTCCTGGCTGTTGGGTGGCTGGCAGCCCGGTGAGGGCCAGCTCGAGCTGGGTGCCAGCGAGCTGGAGCTGGGCCTGGCCGTGGGCGCCGCCCTGCTGCTCCTGCTCGTCAGCTGGTTCACCGCCCGGGG
>CAZHIK010000780.1:0-4697 GCA_964532635.1 uncultured Enterobacterales bacterium | reverse complement strand
ATGGCTCCCCATCTTGGGCCATAGAAAGAACTTGGGTGGTCGAGGTCAGGGTGCCGAGCGGGAAGCGGACGAAGAAGGAGAGGGAAGTGTACGTCGGGGTGTCGCGGGAGAGCGGGCCGGAACGGTGGGAACGGTGGCAGCGGATGCTGGACGAGGGGGTGTACGCCACGAAGGCAGATCTTGCGCGAGGTGAGGGGGTGTCGAGGGCGGCGGTGACCATGGGATTGAGGAAGCTGTAGATGAGTGAGCATCGTTTTGCGAGGGTCTTCCACCTGGATGGCGCGGGAGAACTTGCGGACGTGTAGAGTAAATGGTAGTTCGTCTGCCAAGAAGAGCGCACGGGAGAAAGTAATGCGTCCCTCGGACTTCTTCGCAGAGCACCCTGTCTTCCGTGTTGAGGACTTCCTTCGAGTCCATGTGGACGAAGGTGGCCGCAGCCGCCAGACCAGCGCCTCGTTGCTCAAACAGCACGTGGCCGCAGGGAACCTGGTGCATCCTCGGAGGGGGCTCTACGCCACTGTGCCTCGCGGCGTGCAGGCAGGGGACCACGTGGTGGACGCCTTCCTGCTCGCTGGGGGCCACAGTGCCGATGCTGTTCTGGCCTACCACGCCGCGTTGCAGTTTCACGGTCGTGCATACTCTTCCTGGTCGCGCCTGCATGTGCTCACCGCAGGTCGCTCCAAGCCCTGGTCCTGGCGGGGGGTCGAGGTGGTCCCGGTGCTGGTGCCTGTCGCCCTGCGCTCGCTGCCAGGCTGGGGTGGCGGGGTTGTTCAGCGCCGCCACGCCGGCGGGCTTGTGCAGGTCACCACGCTCGAACGCACCCTGGTGGACGTGTTGCACCGGCCAGCGTTGGCGGGTGGGTGGGAGGAGATCTGGCGGTCCCTGGAGATGGTGGAGTACTTCGAGCTCGACGCGGTGCTCGAACACGCCCTTCGTCTCGGATCGGCGGTCACCGTGGGCCGGCTTGGGTACTTCCTCGAGCAGCACCGTGACTCTCTGCTGGTCGAAGAGAGCACCTTGTCCGCGCTCGAGAGGCACGCCCCGAGCGGTCCGCGCTACCTGGACCCGGGGCGTGCGCCGGGGCGCTACTTCCGGCGATGGAACCTGATCGTCCCCGAGCGGGTCGTGGAGCGTGGCTGGGAGGAGGCCCCATGAGCCTGTCCCTGGTCGAGCTCCAGCGGGTGGCTGCGGCGTCTGGCTTCGAGCCGGGCATGTTGGAGAAGGTGCTGAGGCTGCTGGAGCTGCTCGAGGGCTTGCGGGCGCATCCTTTCTTGCGTCGTCGCCTCGCTCTGAAGGGGGGCACAGCCCTCAACCTCTTCGTGCTCGAGCTCCCGCGGCTCTCGGTCGATGTGGACCTCAATTACGTTGGCGCCGTCGACCGGGCCACCATGCTCGCCGAGCGGCCCGTTGTGGAGCGGGCCATCCGAGCCGTGTGCGGTCGCCACGACTTGGCGGTGCGCAGAGTTCCGAGTGAGCATGCAGGGGGCAAGTGGCGCCTGGGCTACGACGCGGCAGGTGGCGGCACTGGGACGCTGGAGCTCGATCTCAACTATGTGCTCCGCGCTCCGTTGTGGCCTGTCGCGGAGCTCGACTCCCTGCCCGTGGCCGGAGAGCACGCCAGCGCGATCCCTGTGCTCGATCTACACGAGCTGGTGGCAGGGAAGCTGGCCGCCCTGTTCGGACGCACAGCGGCCCGCGACCTCTACGACGCGCGGGCTCTGCTACAGCTCGATGGCTTGAACCCGGAGCAGCTACGGCTGGGCTTCGTCGTCTATGGCGGCATCAACCGCCGGGACTGGAGGGAGGTGTCCCTCGACGAGTTGTCCTTGGAGCCCACAGACGTGGAGCGAAGGCTGCTGCCGGTGTTGAGACGTAGCGAGGTGCCGCTGCGCGATGACCTCGACACTTGGACCAAAGAGCTCGTGGACGAGACCAGGGTGCTGCTGGGCAAAGTGCTCCCACTCAGCGAACACGAGACCGAGTTCCTCGAACGCCTGAATGGGCAGGGCGACATCGCGCCAGAGCTGATCACCGAGAGCGAGCGGATGCAGCGGCTCCTGCGCGGGCATCCAGGGCTGCTGTGGAAGGCGCTGAACGTGAGGAAGCTGCGGTCGGGCGCGTGAGGCTGGGGTGAGCCGCTTCATCCTCCGATGAGCACGCTATGTCCACCGTCTCTGTTCCTGTCGCTCTGCAGTTCCTGGTCTACGTGATCGCCGGCTGGGGTAGCCGTCGCCAGCAGACGGTCATCGCCTATCTGCTGGAAGAGAACGCGGTGCTCCGCGAGCAGCTGGAAGGTCGACGCCTTCGGCTCTCCGACAGCCAGCGCCGACGGCTGGCCGTGAAGGGCCGACCCCTCGGCCGGAAGGCCCTGTCCGAGATCGCCGGCATCGTCACGCCGGACACCATCCTACGTTGGTACCGACGTCTCGTCGCCAAGAAGTACAACGGCTCGACGAGGCGTGGTGTGGGTAGGCCTCGAGTGGCTGTGGATCTCGCCAGGCTGGTCGTTCGCCTGGCGCAGGAGAACCCGCGCTGGGGCTACACCCGAATCCGTGACGGTCTGCATCACCTTGGCCACGATATCGGTAGGAGTACGGTGAAGCGCATTCTGCTCCAGCATGGTCTCGAGCCGGCGCCAGAGCGGAGCAGGACCACGTCGTGGAAGAGCTTCCTCACGGCTCACTGGGGTGCCATCGCCGCTGCCGACTTCTTCACCGTCGAGGTGCTCACCCTGGGCGGGCTGGTCCGCTACCACGTGCTGGTGGTGATGGACCTGATGACCCGCAGGGTGGAGATCGCTGGTATCAGCAGCGAGCCTACCGGCGCTTGGATGATGCAGGTGGCGCGGAACCTCACCGATGTTGAGGACGGGTTCTTGCTGGGCAAGCGCTACTTGGTGCTGGACAGAGATCCGATTTTCACAGCCGCGTTCCAGAAGCGGTTGAGGGGCAGCGGCGTGGACGTGCTGCGCTTGCCGGCCAGGAGCCCGAACCTGAACGCATACGTCGAGCGCTTCGTGCTCTCCATCAAGTCCGAGTGCCTCGACAGGATCGTTCCGCTGTGGGAGGCTCATCTGCGGTGGGCTGTGAGGGAGTACGTCCAGCACTACCACGCTGAGCGCCCGCACCAGGGGCTCCATGGTGCGTTGATCGAGGGGGATGGGCGGTTCGAGCAGGCCGAGGGGGCGGTGCGGTGCCGGGAGCGTGTCGGAGGGCTGCTGAGGTTCTACTACCGCGAGGCGGCGTGACGCCGTTGGTCCGATGGTGAACGAGGTGGTGGGGTACAGGGTGGTGATGGGGGCAGGGGAGAGCTGCGTGGGGCGAGGGTGGTGGTCGCTCTGGCCGTTGCTTGGGGGCAGCTGATGCGGCTCCGGGAATGAATGTCGGCTGGGATCTGGTGGCCTGTTTACGCTGGGGAAGGCGTAGTGGTCAGGGTCTTCGGTGCGGATGAGTTTTGGTACAGGACGAGGGCTCCGTCGTGCTTTCCCCATAGGCTTCGCCGGCTCGTCCGCGGCTTTATTCAACCCGAGGTTCACGCCCGGGCCACCGACAGCCCGTGCGCCTCCATTCCCGTTCATGAACCTCTGTTGGATTCGGACCGCCAGCGGACCAGGGGTAGAGGACCGGCGATTCCACAGGATCTCGGAGAGTGGCCAGCGGGACCTTTGTGGACCGCATCGATGGTTTGGCAGCGGTCTCCACTCGCGCAACAGGCCACTTCCCTGCCTCCTTCAACCTGTGCCGCAGCGTCGTCCTGCTTGCGTCAATTCTTGAGGCGGCTCAGCGCCGTCACAGCCTCATTTGGTCAGACTATCTCGGATTTCGGGTTGTAGAAGCGAGTGCCGCGGACCCAGCATCCAGACATGTTACTCGCTCAGTCGCATACTGGCTGATTGGGCGCCCAGAAGGGAGGACGCATGGCGTGGAGTATCGGAGCGGTCTGGAGACGGTGGGATCCGCACCTTCACACCCCGGCTACGTTGCTGAACAATCAGTTCGGTGGCGACACCGATGAGACATGGGATGCCTTCTTCTCAAAGCTTGCCAGCACTCTGCCTGCTGCGATCGGTATCACCGAGTATGGGTGCCTCCACGGCTTCAACGAGCTTTCACGAAGGCTACCAGGCGCCATCGCGACCTATCCGCAGCTTCAGGACGTGGTCTTCTTCCCCAATATCGAGTTCAGGCTCACCGTCGAGACTAGGGATGGCAAGGCTATCAACGCGCACTTGTTGATCGACCCAGAGGCCCCGAACCTCGAAGCTGAGCTCACGAACGTCATGCAGGATCTGACGTTCGAGTACCGCGGACGGCCGTACCGATGCACTCAAAATGGCCTGACCCTTCTCGGCCGAGCTTGCTCTGATCGAGACGTTGTAGAACGAGTGGCACTGCGTACGGGCGTTCAGCAATTCAAGGTCAGCCATGAGCAGCTAGTGACTGCCCGGCGTAGACATGAGTGGTTCCGCAGATATGTGCTCATCGGTATGGCCGCAGGCAAGGATGGGACATCAGGACTCGGCAGGGATTTCGCGTTCAAAGCGCTGCGAGAGGAACTTGAACGTCTCGCGGACATCATCTTCTCAGGCCGGCCGGGCGACAGGCAGTTTTGGCTTGGAGACCACCCAGACCTTCACCGGGGGCGGCAGGACGGGCAAGCGTGTTGGCACGGATCGGATGCGCACTCCCTCGCCCGTG
>CAZHIK010000779.1:0-4698 GCA_964532635.1 uncultured Enterobacterales bacterium | reverse complement strand
ATCTTCGTGGGCGAGGGCAGCGACGACGACGCCGGGGTGGCGGCCTCGGCGGCTGGAGACAGCAACGGGGATGGGTACATCGACCTGCTCGTGGGCGCGCCATCCTACAGCGTCAGCGCCACGGACGGTGGCGCGGCGTACTTGATCCTGGGTGGGCCGGAGCTGTAGGGGGCTGGCTCGCGGCTCCGACCAATGTAGGGGAGGGGTTCATCCCCTCCCGCCTGGGGCGGCCCCAGGGCTGACGCACAGATCTGTCGTCGCTTTCCCATACGACAGCACGAATGCCGTCAGCCGTCCTGAATGAGGGACCGGAGCGCCGGCCGCCCACTGACACCCAATCCACACGCCGCGGGACACCTGGGGGACCACGAATGCCCATCGACAAACAGCTCCGCGTGGGCGCGCCGCCCAGCGCACAGCACGCCATGGAGATCATCCTCGAACACGACCGCTTCTTCGAGAGTGCGGAAACAGCCCGGCGGACTGTTTCCGGGGCGAGGCAGGCGTGGGCCGACACTCCGGTGGAGTATCGGCGCCCGGAGCAGCTGCGGGAGCAGCGGTCGCGAAAGCGAGCGGAGGGCCGGAAGTACCGGTCGGGCCGTAGGCCCGAGCCGAGAACATAGTGAGGCAAGCTCGGGGGGCGGAGAAATCGCGATAGACAGCATCGCCGAATGCCTTGATATTCGTAGCGATCTGTATTCGTAGCTATCTGGTGGTCTCCACAGCGTACATCTGCCGCACCGGGCCTCGGTTCCGGGTAGCGGCTCACTTCGCGCCGATCACGACGGCGGCTGCCGAAGGACGTTGGTGGGCGCTTGCCGTGGAGTCCGCCAAGTTCAGCCTCTGTGTGCACCTGAAGTTCTGGACCTGATCCGGGACGACTCAGACGAGACGGGGAATCCCTGACGGGAGGGCGGTCGGTCGGCTCTCTCCCGCCGGGGATCCCGACAGGATCCGTGCAGGAGGTGAGGGATGGCAGGCAAGGGCGACAGCGACGCCAAGGGCGGCGTGAACAGCGGTCTCGGTCTCGGCACCGGTACCTGGCGGGTCACGGGCAAGGAGGGCCTGTTGGGCAGACATGGAGAGCTGCTGCGCATCGAGGACGATGTCACCCAAACTCGTGCCGAGGAGCCGACGAGCCTCGAGGGCCTGCAGCGGGAAGCGGCGCGTGCGCTGTTCAAAGGCGTACGCCGCAGCCGGGCACGAACGGGGACTCGAACGCGTAGCGCCATCGGCTCCATGCAGGATCTGTTCGGTCTACGCGATCGGATCGGTGCCAAAATCACCACCTCCAACGCGTGTGGGTTCCACTCCAAGGCACCATCAGAACCTCGCCGAAGGTCGATCACCCCCTTGTGGATCATGTCGTGGTGGGCCTGTGATGACTGCTGCGTAGTTCTGCTACACAGACTCTCGCTGGCGGGATGTGGCTGACCTCGCGCCGATCACGTCGTGGCTGTCGAGGGACATTGGTGGGCGCTTCTAGCTCGAGGTGCTTGCGGCTGCGGCAGCCCGACGCTGGAGTTGGACAAGCTGCCCGATGCGCTTTTTCGACATCGGCCCCGGACACCCTCTATCCGCAGCCACCCCGCAGCAACCCCCACCTACTCCGCGAACTGCACAAACACCCCGCCGTAGCTGCCGTGGCCGTTGGCGCCGACAAGCACGTCCCCGATCCCGTCATCGTTCATGTCGCCCACGGCCACACCCTGCCCTGCCTGGTCCGAACCGGTGGTGCCCCACAGGATCGCGTGGGCGTCGGAGGTGATGTAGCTGCCGCTCAGGGGACCGTAGAAGATGTAGGCCGCTCCCGAGTAGCTGCCGAGGCTGGACTCGTTGGCGGCACCGACGACCAACTCGGCGTAGGCATCGCCATCGCTGTGCGCACAAGCCACACCACTGCCCGCGCCATCGTAGCCGCCTGTTCCGCGCACGATCACGTCCGCGACGCCCAGGTCCACCGCGCCGGTGGTGCCGCCGAGCACCACGTAGGCGGCGCCTTCGTTCGCCCCTGTGACCGAGTTGGCCGAAGCCCCGGCGACCATGTCGTGCAGGCCGTCGCCGTCCAGATCGCCCATGGCCATGCTGATACCCAGCGTGGCGTAGGTGGACTCCCCTACCAGCAACACGTCCGCGTCCTCCGCCGACAGCGTTCCGGTGAACGGCATGTACATCACGGCGATGTAGCCGAGGCCGTAGCCGTGGGTGCTGGCATAGGGCGCGGACACCATCAGGTCGCTGATGCCGTCGCCGTCCAGATCGCCTCCGGCTCGGACCTGCCGGCCCAGGTAGGCCAAGGATCCCCAGCCCGCGAGCACGGCATCCGCGTCGTCCACCAGCGCCGTCGTCCCGCTGACGGGGCCGTACTCGACGTACATGGCCCCCGCGCTGGCGCTCACACCCCAGGCGCCCACCGCGATGTCGGCGATGCCGTCACCGTCCATGTCCGCCAGGTCGGTGCCGTGGCCGGTGTAGGTGCCGCGGTCGCCGTACAAGAACGCGTCGCTCTCGCCCATGGAGAGGTCTGCGGTCCCCGTCACGGGCCCCAGCAGCAGGCTCACGCCTGGCACCGTCGAGTAGGGGCATCCCACCAGCACATCGTCCAGCCCGTCTCCGTTGGCGTCCCCCAGGCCGATGCTGCGCCCTCCTCCGGAGCAGGTGGCGCCCGCCTCCAACGGGACCGCAATGCTCTCGATGTCCGCATCGGCGGTGATGGGACCATAGGCGAGGTAGCCGCCGTGGGTGGTGGAGTTCAGGGTCGCGATGAGCACATCGTTCGCGCCGTCACCGTCCACATCCCCCAGCTCGAGCAGCCGGCCCGCGTCGCGGCTCGACCTCGCCGCCTGCAGCACCGCGTCGGCGCTCCCCAGATCGTAGCTGCCCGCGAAGCCGCAGTGCAGATCCGCCCCGTTGCAGTCCTGGTCGATGCCGTCTTCGCACAGCTCCAGCGCTTCCGGGTAGATGCTGTCGTCGCCGTCGTCGCAGTCCTGCTCGGCGCCGTCAACCCAGCTGCAGGCCTCGGCCCAGTAGCCGTCACCGTCCGCGTCGAAGCCCTCGTCCACCTCGCCGTCGCAGTCCTGGTCCTGCTCGTCGCACAGCTCTTCGGCCTGTGGGTGGACCGTGGGATCCGAGGGATCGCAGTCCTCCCCCTGCTGCACCCAGCCCACCTGGGGAGCGCAGGTGGTCTCGGTCTCGGCGGGGTGGCCCCAGCCGTCCCCGTCGCTGTCGCTGTACCAGGTGGAGACCTCCACCAGGTCAGGACGGCCGTCGCAGTCATCGTCGTCCCCGTCGCAGACCTCCTCGGCCCCTGGGTGCACCGCCGGGTCCCCGTCGTCGCAGTCGCTGCCGTCCCGCACCCAGCCCTGGGGGCCTTCGACCGCGAGCTGGGAGACCTCGGGGTCTCCGTAGCCGTCGCCATCGGCGTCCTGGTACCAGGTGGACTCCTCGCGCTCGAGCACGCCTTCCCCCTGCTCCGGCCACCAGTCCCAGGCTGGCAGGCTGTCCTGGGCAGAGCCCGTGTCCCGAGGCGGGTCATCGCCCGTCGGCGCCGTGCCAGAGTCCACCGGCTCACCGCAGGCGGTGAGCAGCAGGCAGGCCAAGACGAAGGGGCGTGATGACGACAAGGGGCTTCGACGGGTTGCGCAGCGCTGGACACCCTCAGAGTGTCACAGAGCGCCAGATCCGATCGCTGCCGTCCTCAGCTCTCCGGCGTGGGGGGTAGCAACACCAGGCCCGAGCCCCACATGTACATGGCCCGATGGCGGCCCTCGTCCCCTCCTCCGTGCACATCCTCTGAGTAGAGCCGGATGATGTCTCGGAGCGGGTCCTGGTAGATGACCTGGTCGGCAGGCCCCTCCGAACGGGCCAACTCGCTGATCTGGCCGTCCACTCCTGCGGTCACGTGCACGCCACCCCGGTTCACCATGACGAAGAAGCGCTGCTGCTCGATCTTCCTCAGCTTCTCCGGATCGGCCTCCCAGCCCACGATGGACTCGTCCACCGCCGTGCCGTAGTAGGTGCCCTCGCGCTGCACCACCGACCAGCTGTAGCTGTGCTCGTTGTCCTCACCATCCGCGCCAGCGTAGGAGCCGTCCGCGTTCAGGTAGATGCTGGTCCAGCCTGCGGCCTCCAGCTCCCGGGCCAGGCTCGTGCCGGTGAGCTTCTCGCTGCGCACCACCTGCTCGATGCGCTCCCAGGTCTCCAGCTCGCCGATGGAGCTGTAGTAGGCCTCCAGGTGCTCCATCACCCACTCGATGCACGAGCTGCGGCTCAACTCGTCCACGCCAGGCACGCGCTCGCCCGCTTCGGTGTGCTCCTCGAGCCAGGCCTGCTTCTCCTCGTCGCTCAGGATGTGGAAGATGTTCCCGTCTCCGTACCAGGCGCCCACGCCGCGCTCCTCGAGCAGCCGAACGTGCCGCTCCGTCTCCTCGAGCACGCTGCGCCGGGCGGCGCAGGTGCCGGTGCACGTCTCGATGGGAGGGGGAGTCTCGAGGCGCTGCCCGCTCCACAGGTCCGAGGAGGCGACCAGCTGCTGGGCGGCGCTGCTCAGATCCCCAAGCAGCGTGGCCGTGGAGTAGTCCCCGGCGTCACAGCTGCTGTCGCTGGCACCAGCGGGGCTCAACAGCATCAACGCGGCGATGAAGTAGGGAGCGAGCATGGCGCGCCTCGGGGTTCGCCCCCCCCAAGAGCAAGCCCCGT
>CAZHIK010000778.1:0-4706 GCA_964532635.1 uncultured Enterobacterales bacterium | reverse complement strand
GCCGTCCAGCAGGCTCTCGCGCTGTCGCCGGTCCAGCTCGGCGAAGTCCTGCTCGCAGCTGTACACGTCCACCAGGGGGCTGATGGTCATGATCCGCTGGGCCATGGCGGTGGCACGGGTGCTGTTCGACAGGGCGTCCTGCACGGTGAAGGCGGTGCTGGGAATGCGGTGCAGCTCCACCTGGCCGTCGTCGCAGAGGGTCAGCTGCCCCGGGGCCAGGCGCACCAGCTCCTCCACCGCCCGGCTCCCGGTCTCGAGGCCGACCACCATGATGTGGACGTGGCGAAACTCGGGGCTGACCTCGCCAGCCAGCTGCTGGGCGTAGGCCCTCTCGAGGGCCCGGCGGGCCTGCACCCCGAGGGTGGCGCGGTACGTGCGGGTCAGCGGTGCCGCCTCCGCGCTCTCCAGGGAGATGGACATCGGCTCGGGCTGGGCCTCGGCGGCCTCGGTCGCAGAGGCCGCTTCCTGTTCCCACACGGGGTTGAAGCTGCGGGACGGGAAGTCGCTGACGTCACAGACCTCCACGCCCTCGGCGATCATGGGGCGCTCGGGTGCGAAGCGGTGCACCACCCAGGGGTGCAGGGTGACCTCGCCGCTTGCGGTCCCCGTGAGGATGGGGATCATGAACCACTCCATCCACTCGTTCTCCTCGAGCACCTGCAGCGCGTAGCCCATGTCACCCAGGCCTCGGCCCGACGCGGAGGATGGTCGTCCGCTGTAGCCAGGGTGGCTGTGGGCGTCGCCGGTCCACAGCCGCATGGCGTGGTCGGGCTGGGAGAGGTGGTGGATGCGGCGCTGCTCACCCCACTCCACGTCGGGTGCGTAGGCCGAACCCCGGGCGTACCTGGAGCCCGCGCGGTCGAACTCGATGACGTCGAAGCCCATGGCGTCCTTGGGGCCGAAGCCCTTGGCGCCGGTCTCCGGGTACCTCGTTCCCACTGAACGCACCAGGCATTCCAGCGCCTGGTGGGTGAAGCACATGGGGAACGGCGCCCGGGGGGCGTCCGGGTAGTCCTGCCAGTAGCAGTCGGGCAGGTTGTCGCCCTGGCGCGCTCGCTGGTGCCAGCCCTGGCGTCCCCGAGGCCCCATGTAGAAGCCGCTCTTCCCCTTGCCCCTGGACGATCCGCGACGCTGGATCAGGAGCTCGTGGCGGGTGCTGGTACCGTACCAGTTCATGCTGGCTGGTGTCCGGCCTCGAGGGGCCGGGTGCGCCGGGGCGGGACGCTGGGAGCCCAGTGCGGTCCTGCGTCGCGGTCGGGGCACGCGGGCAGGATGTAGGGGCGGTGGGACATGGGGGCTCCTCGGTGGGGGCTGAACGCCGGCCGCTCGAGGAGGGGACGCGGGGGGCTCGAGGCCTCGGACAGCTGTGCCGAGCTGGTCGGACTGTCCGACGCACTCGGCCCGGGACGTTCAGAGGGCGAGCCCGACATCAGCCCCAGCCCCGAGGAGCCCACCATGCCCATGGCCGAGCAAGTGATGAGCACCCTGAATCCCAACGCCGTGGTCTCCCGTGAGGGCAGCGTGGTGGTAGCGGTGGAGGACTGGAGCGATCCCGACGGGCGCATGTATCGGCTGGAGTATCGATCCACGTCCAGCGGCCACAAAGCCATCGCCTGGTGCCTGTACAACCCCTGGGGTGTGGAGGGCGAGCCCAGCGCGGGGGCGGACTACTTCGTGGCCCACGTGGCGCCTGACGGCTTCCTCTGTCTGGGCGTCGGCTCCGAGCGCAGGCTCGACAAGAGCCCCTTTGGCTTGGACTACGCCGTCCGGCGTGCCCGCTACTGGTGCACCGCATTCTCGGTCTTTCGGGAGACCGGCGAGTTCCCTGAACCCTAGGAGGCAGCGTGATCCCCACCCTCGAGAACATCCGCCGAATGTTGGCCGACGCCAGCCAAGCCGAGGCTGTGGCGCTGCTGGACCGCGTGTTCCAGCCGCCTGTGCCCGCCGGTCCGATGGCGCCGCCACCCCAGTGCGGGGCCGCCAAGGCGATGCGGGAGCTCAATCCCTACGCCGTGGTGGCGGTGGAGCGGGGACTGTTCATCGCGGTGGAGCAGGCCTGGGACTGCATCGAGGACGGGCGCATGTACCGGCTCGAGTATCGATCCACCCTCGACGGGCGCAAGGCGGTGGCGTTCTGCCTGTCCAATCCATGGGATGACGCCCGGGTCGATGCCGGGGTGCCGGTCACGGTGGGGCATGTGTTCCCGGACGGCCTGCTCTGTCTGGGACCGGACCACGCGCGCGTCCCTGCTGGGAGCCCGCGGAACCTGAAGGACACGGTGCTCCGAGCCCGCTTCTGGTGCCTGGGATTTTCGATGTTCAAGGAAACCGGCGACTTCCCCAACGTCTGATGGAGCCCCCCATGAGCCTTCTCTACCACTCCCGCACCCAGCGTCACCCCGTGCTCGTCGGTCGCCGTCGCTTCCTCCGCTCCCGGCCTCACGTGCGCTGGGGGGGCTTCCTCGGTGGTTCGGGTGGCTACCGTCAGCGTCGGGATCTGCCGGATTGTTACTGGCTCGAGTACCACGACGCACCCCGTGCGCCCTTCCCGCTGTGCATCACGCCCGAGGCGCTGAAGGCCCTGCTGCGCTCGGTGGGTGAGCGGCTGCCGGAGACGGGCGCCAAGGGCTACGGCCCCAAGGACGGTATGGGCCTCGACGTCGTGGAGTTCGACAAGGTGGGCTCTTCCTTCGGCTACGGCACGATGTACGCGCCGGACGTGGAGTGGAGTGAACGTCGCCGCGAGTACCACCTGGCCCAACCCGACGGACGTGTGCGCCTGTGGACGGCGGACATCCACAGCCACCCTGGCCACATCGGTCGGCCCTCGGGCCGCCACGGCCATGGCCTGGGGGATCTGGGCTACGCCGAGCTGGTCTTCGAGCAGAACGAGTGGATGGAGTGGTTCATGATCCCCATCCTCACGGGAACCTCGTCGGGTGAGGTGGTGATCCACCCCTGGATGGTGCACCGCTCGGATCCGTTGCGGCCGCTGCTGGCCTCCGGTGTGCAGATCTGCTCCGCAGACCGCTTCCCCGAGCGCTGCTTCAACCCGATCTGGCTGCGGGCCCTCGAGGAGCCCGCTGCCCCGCCCGAGCCCGTGGTGCACAACCACCGGGCCTTCGTGCCCACCGAGGACCGCGAGGCCCTCGAGCAGGACTACGTCAGCCGCCTCGAGGGCGTGGTCAGCCCCCTGTTCCGCGCCGCGCACGTCATGGTGGTGGGCGTGGGTGCTGGCAGCCACATGGTGGAGAAGCTGGCCCGCCTCAACCCTGCGCGCGTCACGCTGTGCGACATGGACGTGGTGGAGATCTCCAACCTCTCCCGGACCGTCTACACCGCGGCGGATGCCCTGAAGCGCCGCTCCAAGGTCGAGGCCCTGGCAGAGCGCCTGCTCGAGATCAACCCCCTCATCGAGGTGCGCACCTGCAAGCGGGACATCACCACGCTGTCGGAGGCGGAGCTGGACGAGCTGTATCGGGGTGTCGATCTGGTCGTAGCGGGTACGGACCAGTTCCAGGCCCAGGCGGCGGTGAACGAGCAGGCCGTAGCGCGTCGCATCCCGGCGGTGTTCATCGGCATCTTCCGGCTCGGCTACGGCGGGCGGGTCATCGCCCACATCCCCGGTCGGACCGGCTGCTACCGCTGCGCTGCGCCCGAGCGCTACCACGCCTTCGAGGCCGACGGTCAACAGGCACTGAACCTGGACGGCGCGGCGGGCACCCTCATGGACAGCCAGTTGGTGGACATGATCGCCCTGAAGTTGCTCGTGGGGATCCTCGAGAGCGGTGAGCCCAGCGTGATGGGCGGCTACCTGGACGGCTGCGGGTCGCGAACCGACCTCATCGTGCGCTGCGATCCGCGCTTCGAGCACAGCCGCAACCTGTGGGATCTGGCGCTGGGCTACCTGCCGGACAACCAGCCAGGCCAGCTGCACAGCTCCATGCTCTACGCTCAGGACTCCGTCTGGCTCGACAGCCCGTCGGATCCCGACTGTCCGATCTGTGGCACGCCGGTACGTCCTGCGCCTCCTGCCCAGGAGGGCTGACATGGACCTGCACACCCTCGACCGCAGTGAGGCCGCGAGCCTGGCCGAGCTGTACCAGGAAGCGGGCATGTTGAAGCTGGACGGCGTGCGTCTGCCGCAGAGCTTCCATCCCCCCGTCACCGACCTGGTGTTTCTCGAGGTGGAAGGCAGCTGCGAGATCTACATCGATGCCGGGGTGCGCTATCGGGGCCGTCACCCCCTCTGGCGGGAGCTGATGTGCAATCCCCAGGTTCCAGGGGGCGCTCGCTGCATCCTCAGCGGCCTGCCGGGATTCATGGTGGCCATCGGCACCCTGGTCGAGGGGCTGGCTGCGGCGGATGCTCCGAGGCCTTCCCCCGAGGCTCCCGACGAGGAGCGCGAGCAGGCGCGGGTGTCGAACCGCGTGGTCCGGCGCCGCCGCCGTCGCCGCCGTCCGCAGCCGGAGCCGGTGCAGCAGGAGGGACCCTTGCGTGATCTGGTGGCCGGGGCTCGCGCCCAGGGCGCTGGGGAGCCCCTCATCGGCCGGGAGCGCGAGCTGCGTGCGCTGAAGACCAACCTGCTCCGGGAGACCAAGCCCGGCGTGGTGATCCTGGGGGCCGCAGGCGTGGGCAAGACCACCCTGGCGCAGATGCTGGCAGCTGAGGTCGCCTGGAACGACCGGCTCCCCGAAGGTCTGGCG
>CAZHIK010000777.1:0-4716 GCA_964532635.1 uncultured Enterobacterales bacterium | reverse complement strand
GTTCTTCTACCTGTGCACGCTGGGGCCCTACCTGAAACCCAGCACCATGGCCGAAGCCGACAAGGTGCTCATGCTCGGCGACAACTGGGTGCTGCGCATGCCCTTCACCTGGCTGTTCCGCTGGGTGCCCGGCATGAGCCGCCTGTTCGGACCCTACCGCCTGGCCGCCATGGTGTCCGTGGCCTCGGTGGTACTGGTGGCGCAGGGCCTGGGCACCATCCCCAGCACCACCCGGCGCTGGCGCCTGCTGCGCTGGGGCGCCGCCCTGACCTGCATCGTGCTCACCATGGCCCAGGTGATGTACCGCTGGCAGGTGGACTACGTGCCCGAAGGCGCCTTCCAGCCCATCCGCTGGAGGGCCCCCATCAAGGTCAGCCACATCGTGGTGCCAGACTTCTACAAGCAGCTGGATCCCGACGTCGTCGAAGGTGTCATCGAGCTGCCCCTGGGCCGCGAGCAGGACCTGCTCTGCTACTACCAGGTCATCCACCGCCACAAGGTCTACCGCTCCTGGGCCACCCAGGGCGCAGTCCCACCGCTGCTGCTCGACAGCGGCGGCGGCGAGGCGGGGGAGCGCATCCGCTACCTGGCCTCCCAGGAGCCTGGGGGCCTTCCCGGAGGCACGGTGCTCGACGAGCTCTCCCACAGCCCGTCCGAGGTCCCCATGGAGAGCATCAACCGGGCCGACATCGCCGTGGTGGTCCAGGCCGGCGACTACCGCCACATGGTGATCCACGAGCGCGGCTACTTCCTGGTGGATCCCTACAACGGCCCGGTGCTCTATCGTGACGCCGTCCGTCGCCTCTCGGCGGGCCTCGAGCTGGAGCCCACCGAGGTCATCGAGCACCAGTGGGTGGACTACCCGGGCAACCAGTACAAGGTACCGGGCGGGCCGGTCTACGTGCCGTGGTCGGCCGAGGAGATCAACCTTCCCGACCGCCAGATGCCCCGCAAGCTCTACATGTCGATCTTCGATCTGAGCCCCCTGCTGGAAGAAGAGCTCCCCGCCGGGGCGTTCACACCGCAACCCTCTGGAGAATCGGCGCCAGCCCCACCACAGGGAACCGCATCGGCCGACGGTGGTCCAGAAGACCCTGGTGCGGGCCCGGCTGCGGCCGTCCAGCCTCCACCTTCGCCAGGTCCCAGCGGCGATCCCGAGCATTGACAAAGAGGTCCTGTGTTCATACACGGGACCGGCTGAAGCACGGCCAATCAGGGCCGATGCTGCGCGTCTCGAGCCCCGTGGCCCACCCCTTCCACAAGCGGATCTCGAAGACGCCGGAGGCGGAACGATGAAGGTCGTTTGTGACAACTGCGGCGCAGTCTACAAGATCCCCGAGCACAAGCTGGTCAAGGAGGTCAACAAGGCCACCTGCCGCAAGTGCGGCCACCGGATCATGATCCGAAGGAAGGCCCCGGTACCCGACGCCGAGGCCGAGAGCGGCGAAGCCGCCACCGTCATCGCCGAAGCGGCCAAGGTCGGCGCCGAGAAGCCCGCCGCTCCGGTCGCCGATCCCCACCCGCCCTTCGGCACCGCCCCCGAAGAGCCCACTCCGCTGCCCACCAGCCCAATGGACCGCGCGGCGCCGCCCCACCCAGCCCAACCCGCTGCGCCCACCCCCATGCCCATGCCCACCCCGGGCGCCGGCTACAGCCACCAGCCCACCCCGGCTCCGGCCCCCTCCCCCGCAGCCACCGGCGTCCCCCTCACCGAGCGGGCCCACGACACCACCGGCGACATGAGCCTCGTCCTGCTCGGCGCCGCCGGCACCGGCGCGGGCGCCATCGTGCTCGCCCTGGGCGGCGCACACTTCCTGGCTCACTTCGCCGGCCTGTTCCTGGCCCTGTGGGGCACCCTCCTCATCGCCCTCATCGTGGTCACCGGCCTCTTCGGTCGCCGCCGCGCCTGGGTGTTCACCTCCCTGTTCCTCTCCCTGCTCCTCAGCGGCGTCCTCTCCATCCCCCTCAATCCCCTCGCCATCCAGCTGGTCACTGGCGAAGTGAGCTTCGGAGACATCGACACCCTGGCGCAGCGGGTGTCCAACGCCGCCCAGCAGGTGCAGCAGATCCAGCCCGAGGCCAACGACGGCGTGGCCGTGGTCGAGCCCGACGCTACACTCGTGCCCGAGCCCGATGCTACACTCGTGCCCATCGACAGGACCGAGCCCGATGCTACGCACGTGCCCGAGCCTGAAGACGGGACCCCTCAGGACCTGCTCGACGTGCTCGCCACCGAAGAGCCCGAGCCCATCGACAGGACCGAGCCCGATGCTACACACGTGCCCGAGCCCGCCCCGGCCACCACCTCCAGCCGCTCCGGCTCCAGCTCCAGCCGCTCCGGCTCCAGCTCCTCCGGCTCCAGCTCCAGCCGCTCCGGCTCCAGCTCCTCTGGCACCAGCTCCTCTGGCACCAGCTCCTCGAGCTCCAGCTCCAGCCGCACCCCCACCTCGAGCTCCTCCTCCTCGAGCTCCAGCCCGAGCAGCTCCTCCTCGAGTTCCGGCTCCGGACAGAAGACCATCCCCACCACGGTCATCGACATCCAGATCCGGAACAACAAGAACATCAAGGCCTGCTTCCTGGCCCACAAGAAGTCCACGGGCGAGCTCCCCTCGGTCACCCTGCGCTTCACCCTCGAGCCCGACGGCTCCGTGTCCTCCGCCTCCCTGCGGGAAGCCGCCTACCAGAACACGGCCCTCGAGTCCTGCCTGTCCGGTTCCATCAAGATGATCGACTTCCAGGAATTCGACGGCCCGGCCTACACGCTCAACTACCCCTTCCGGTTCTAGGCTCCCTCGCTATCCGTACCTCGTGCAGAGTCCTGCAGACCGCGACGAAAGACGCGAAGATATTCGGACGGGGAGCGACGTTGGTGACTGGGTAGCCACGTCGCTCGTTGTCCTGGGCTGCCGCTCCGTAGTAGTGCAGCGAGCCTCCAACTGACCGGTCCTTCATAGGCGCGGCGCCTTCGAGCCGCCTCCATTTCGGGGCAGCCACTTCGTGTACGGAGCGGAAGCCGCAAAGAACGGAGCTACGCTCCGACCGTTCACCAACGTCACTCCCCGCCAAGACTTCTTTGCCTCTTTGCGCCTTGGCGTCTTTGCGCGAGACTCTCCAGCCGTGAGAGCCGTCCGCTGGCTTTCGGGGGCTGGCGACGCTAAGCAGCGGCGACGCTGTGGAGACTGCCATGTCAGAAGAGAAGCTCTCGTTCGTCGATCAGCTCCGCTCGCCCAAGATGATCATCTTCATCGTGGTGAGCCTGGTGTTCATCGTCGCCGACCAGGTCACCAAGCAGCTGGTGGTCGACAACATCCGCTACCTGCGCGAGACCATCGAGATCATCCCGGGCTTCCTCTCCTTCGTGCACACCAAGAACCCGGGCGCGGCGATCGGTCTGTTCGGCGACCTGCCCACGCCGATCCGCCTCAGCATCTTCGGGGTCTTCACCGTCATCGCCGTGGGCGTCATCATCAGCTTCATGTGGCAGCTGCCCCGCAACGACAAGTTCCAGTCCCTCACCCTGGGCCTGATCATGTCCGGCGCGCTGGGCAACGCCATCGACCGCGCCTTCCGCGACAAGCACATGGTGGTGGACTTCATCCGCGTCTACACCGACCACCCGGAGCTGTCGGCGTGGCTCGAGGCGCGCTTCGGCACCAACGAGTACCCCACCTTCAACATCGCTGACACCACCATCGTCGTGGGCGTAGGCCTGTTCCTGGTGCGCTACCTGTTCCTCGACGACACCGATGAGGCCGACGAGGACGCCGACGAGGCCGCAGAGCTGGTGGGTGAAGACAGCGACGATCCCACCGTTGGCGCCGACGATCCCACCGAACTGAGCGCCAAGGACTGAGCGTCCCTCTCCGGCAGCTCCCAGCGCCTCCAGCCTTCGCCCGGCAGCCAGGAGCGGAGGTCGAGGTCGAGGCCGTCGCTCGCGATCTCCACCGTGCCGTGCAGGTCCGTGCGCAGCAACAGGCTGTGTCGGAGACGTCGCAGGACCGAGGGGTGCGGGTGACCGAAGCCGTTGTCCCGCCCGCAGGAGACCACCGCCACCCGGGGCCGCACCGCGTCCACGAACGCAGCGCCCGAAGAGCCTCTGCTACCGTGGTGGGGCACCCCGAGCACATCCACAGGGAACAGGCCCGGCAGGAGCTGGGCCTCGGCCTCCCTCTCGATGTCGCCGGTGAGCAGCACCGTGTGGTGCCCGTGGGCCAGCAACAGCACAAGGCTCTCCTCGTTGACCGACGCCCGAGCAGGCCGCCAGTCCTCGAGGGGATGCAGCGCGGGTAGCCCTGGATCGCCGGGCAGCCGCACCGTGGCACCCGAGCCGAGGGCGTGGTGAACCAGGTCGGTGAAGGCCTCCTCGCCAGGCTCTGGCGCTCGAGGAAGCCACAGCTCCGAGGGCGCGAGCCCCTCCACCACCGCGGGCAAGCCCGCGATGTGGTCCGGGTGCGGGTGGGTCGCCGCCACCACATCCAGCCGCCGCACACCCCGCCTGCGCAGGTGCCGCAGCACGGCGTCGGGGCGCGGCCCGCCGTCCACCAGCCAGGTGCGCCCGTCGGGCCACTCCACCAGGACCGCCGATCCTTGACCCACCGCCAGGAAGCTCACCACCAGCCGAGCCACGGGGCGCACCCGCAGGCCCAGGGCCACCACCGCCGCGAGGCTCGCCAGAGCCGGGCGACGCGCCAGCAGCGCCAGGGGCGCCAGCAGCAA
>CAZHIK010000776.1:0-4725 GCA_964532635.1 uncultured Enterobacterales bacterium | reverse complement strand
TGGAGCCCCAGCTCCGCTTCGCCATCCGCGAGGGTGGTCGCACCGTCGGCGCCGGTGTCGTCGCCGAGATCGTCGAGTAGAACGAAAAACTCCCCCCTTCTCGAACACGCCCTTGCCGACCCGGCAAGGGCGTGGTAGTAGGGGGCCGCTTCGCCGTCGCCCATGCAAAGTGCGTGCCTAAGCGACGACGCGGCACCTCGAGCCTTACGGAGCCCTGTTCCTGGCGCCCTGCTGAACTCCGAAGGACTTCCGGATGAACAACCAGCGCTACATCACCCTGACCTTCCTTTGCGCCGCTGCGATCATCGGGATCACGATTCGCAGCGCGGCGGTCGAAGGCATCGCCATCGCCGGTTGGGCCGATCCGCTGCTCCTGAACCTCATCCAGCTCAGCGTCATCATCGCCATCGCCTCGGGTGTCATCGCTTTCATCTTCATGCTCCGCAACGAGCAAGCGGTGTCCTTTGTCGATGAGGTGTGCGTCGAGATGCGCAAGATCTACTGGCCCGACCGTGAGGAGACCATCAACTCCACCACCGTCGTGATCGTCAGCTGCTTCATCATCACCGCCTCTCTGGCTGCCTTCGACTTCATCTGGGCAAAGGTCACAGGCGTCTTCCTCTTCTCCTAAGAGGTAGAGCTCACCCCCTCGGCAGACGAGGAAACCGCCAGCAGGGCGAACCAGGAGTATCGATAGTCATGGCCATGCGCTGGTACGTCGTCCACACCTACTCGGGATACGAGAACACGGCCAAGAAGGCCCTCGAAGAGCGGATCAACCTGCTCGGCTTCGAGGACCGTATCGTGGAAGTGCTCGTGCCCACCGAGCAGGTAGTCGAGGTACGGGGCGGTCAGAAGCGGGTCTCCACGCGCAAGTTCCTCCCCGGCTACCTGCTGGTGCGGATGAACCTGAGCGACGAGACCTGGCACGTGGTCAAGAACACTCCAAAGATCACCGGCTTCGTCGGCAACATGCGCAACCCGCCCCCCGTCCCCGACGAAGAGGTCGAGCGCATCACCTCTCGCATGGACGATGGCGAGAGCGAGCCCAAGCCCGTGATGCACTTCGAGCGCGGCGAAGAAGTTCGCGTCAACGACGGCCCCTTCGCCACCATGAAGGGCACCGTGGAAGAAGCCAACCCCACACGCGGCAAGCTCCGCGTCATGGTCAGCATCTTCGGCCGCCCCACCGCGGTCGAGCTCGACTACTCGCAGGTCGAGAAGCTCGGCTAGTAGCCCCCGCCTGCGTAAGGCGTCTTTAGTTGCCAGGAGGCAGTCATGGCCAAGAAGGTTCTCCAGGAGATCAAGCTCCAGATTCCGGCCGGCAGGGCCACTCCCTCGCCGCCCGTGGGTCCCGCCCTCGGACAGGCCGGTGTGAACATCCCGATGTTCTGCAAGGAGTTCAACGCCAAGACCCAGGCACAGGCGGCCGAGGGCTACATCATCCCTGTGGTGATCACCGTCTATGCGGACCGCTCCTACAGCTTCATCACCAAGACCCCCCCGGCCTCCGACCTCCTGCGTCGCGCCGCCGGCATCGACAAGGGGTCCGGTGAGCCCAACAAGAACAAGGTGGGTCGCATCACCAAGGATCAAGTGCGGGAGATCGCCTTGGTCAAGATGCCCGACCTGAACACCAACAATGTCGAGGCGGCCATGCGATCCGTCGAAGGAACCGCGCGTTCCATGGGGATCGTAGTCAAGTAAACCCATTTGCGTCGGCTGGGGAAGGGCAGGCCGTCGCCCTGTGACCCCACCGCGCGCAGGAGCACGGCTCGCCGTTGTCGGCGCGCTCGGCTCCTGAAGGAGTGAGAGTGGCGAGAAGAAGCAAGAGGTGGCGCGCTGCCCGAGGAGTCGTGGACTCCGAGGCTCGCTACACCCTCGATGAGGCCTTCGGTCTCATCAGGCAGACTTCGACCGCTCGCTTCGACGAGTCTGTCGAGATCGCCGTGAGGCTGGGCGTGGACCCGCGGCACGCGGATCAGATGATCCGTGGCGCGGTCAGCCTGCCTCATGGTACCGGCAAGACGGTCCGGGTGTTGGTCTTCGCCATGGGCGAAGCTGCCGCCGCGGCCGAGGAAGCCGGCGCGGACTTCGTTGGAGCGGACGATCTTGTTCAGAAGATCCAGAAAGAAAGCTGGCTGGACTTCGACAAGGCGGTCGCAACCCCCAACATGATGCCCAAGGTCGGCCGGCTCGGTCGCATCCTCGGTCCTCGTGGCATGATGCCGAACCCCAAGGTCGGCACCGTTGTCCCCGCGGATCGGGTCGCCGAGACCGTGCGCGAGCTCAAGGCTGGCAAGATCGAGTTCCGAGTCGAGAAGGCCGGCATCATCCATGCGTCGATCGGCAAGATCTCCATGACGGATGAGCAACTCACCGCAAACCTCGGCACCCTGCTGGCGACCCTCATGAAGATGAGGCCCTCGTCCGCCAAGGGCGCCTACGTTCGTGGTGCTGCGCTGTCGTCCACCATGGGCGTGGGTGTCCGCTTGGACGTCGCAGACCTCATTCGCACCAGCGAAGGCTTCTAGGAGGGACCATGGACCGTCAAGAAAAGCACGTGTTCGTCGACACCTTCCGCGAGCAGCTGCAGTCCGCACCCTTCGTTGTGGTCGCTGGCTATGCTGGTACCCCGGTCAACACCTCCAACGCGATGCGCCGTACCCTCGAAGAGGGCGACGTTCAGGTGCGCATCGTCAAGAACACCCTGGCCAAGCTTGCCCTCGAAGGCACCGGGCGCGAAGACCTCGCTCCCTTCTTCACGGGCATGACCCTGGTCGTCCTGACGGGGGAAGATCCCATCAAGGGCGCCAAGGCCATCAAGGACGCGTTCGGTGAGGTCAAGACCATCGAAGTCCGCGCCGGGCACTTCGAGGGCGATCTGCTCGACAGCAACGCCGTTGCCGTCGTGTCGTCCCTGCCCAGTCGCGAAGAACTGCTGGTTTCGCTCCTGCGCACCATCCAGGAGCCTGCGCGCCGTGTCCTCGGTATCCTCCAGGCACCGGCTCGGGACCTGCTGTTCCTGCTCAAGAACTACGAAGACAAGCTCAACGAGGATGCGGGCGAGTAGCCCCGCGATCCCTGGAATCATTTTTTCTTCTTCATCATCTCTCAAGGAGACGAAACCATGTCCGTCAGCCAGGCCGAAGTGGTCGAGTACATCAAGAACCTCAAGCTCGCCGAGGTCAAGGCCCTCATCGACGTCCTCGAAGAGGAGCTCGGTGTCGAGGCCAGCGCCCCCGTCATGATGGGTGGCCCGATGGCCGCCGCCGCCCCCGCCGAAGAGGTCGAGGAGCAGACCGAGTTCGACGTGATCCTCAAGGACTTTGGCGCCAAGAAGATCAACGTCATCAAGGCCGTCCGTGCCCTCACCGGGCTGGGCCTCAAGGAAGCCAAGGCCGCCGTCGAGGCCGCCCCGGCCCCCATCCGCGAAGCCGTCACCAAGGACGAGGCCGAAGAGGCCAAGAAGGCCCTCGAGGACGCCGGAGCCACCGTCGAGATCAAGTAGGCGGTGCGGTTGCTCTGCCTTCCCACCCCGGTTGCACGTGGGGGATGTCCCCCACGTGTACCCGTGCAACTGGAGAACGGGGTCGTCCCGCGCCCCGTCTCCACAGGCTCGTAACGATCTTCGGGGCGTGCGCTGGGGCGCGCCTCGAGGTGAGCGGGAACCCACCAGGCATGTGACCGAGCCGGCTGGCGCCCACCGTGGGCTCAGCACTCGAACGCGAGGTACTCGAAATGCAGAACCTGCTTGCGAACAACCACCGCTATCGTCGTTCCTTCTCGAAGGTACCGCCCGTAGTGAAGGTGCAGAACCTCATCGAGGTCCAGAAGACCTCCTACGAGCAGTTCCTGCAGAGCCAGGTAGACCCGATGGAGCGGGAGAGCATCGGCCTCCAAGCCGTGTTCCGCTCGGTCTTCCCCATCCAGGACTTCTCGTCCCGGGCCTCGCTGCAGTTCGTCTGCTACGACCTCGAGCAGCCCAAGTACGACGTGGACGAGTGCCGCGAGCGCGGCATGACCTACTCCGCGCCGCTCAAGGTCACGGTGCGCCTGGTGGTGTGGGACGTCGACGCCGACAGTGGTCAGCGCACGGTGTCCAACATCAAGGAGCAGGAGGTCTACTTCGGTGAGATCCCGCTGATGACCGAGAACGGTACCTTCATCGTGAACGGTACCGAGCGGGTCGTGGTCAGCCAGCTCCACCGCTCCCCAGGCATCTTCTTCGACGAGAACCCGGCCAAGACCGGGGGCTCCGGCAAGATGATCTTCTCCGCGCGCATCATCCCCAGCCGCGGGTCCTGGATCGACTTCGAGTTCGACACCAAGGACATCCTCTACGTGCGCATCGATCGTCGTAGAAAGCTGCCCGCCACCGTGCTGCTGCGCGCCCTGGGCTACAGCTCCGAAGAGCTGCTCAACTACTTCTACGAGCGCGAGACCGTGAAGGCGGACGGCGAGAGCTGGACCAAGGTCAGCTCCACCGACCTGCTCTTCCAGCAGCGCGTCAGCCAGGATCTGGTCCACCCCGAGACCGGTGATGTCATCTGCCGGGCCGGCAAGAAGATCCTCAAGAACATCCTGCGGAAGATGCGCAAGGCCGACATGACCCGCAAGGAGATCTTCGAGATCGACGGCAAGGAGGTCGAGGTCGAGGTGGGCGAGCTGCCCATCTCCGACGAGAAGCTCGTGGGCCGTGTGGCCGCCTACGACATCGTCGAC
>CAZHIK010000775.1:0-4741 GCA_964532635.1 uncultured Enterobacterales bacterium | reverse complement strand
CTCCCGCAGCAAGTCTCTCGAGTACGACCTGTTCACAGCGCTGCGGCGACGCCTCGCCACCCACCTGCCCCGGCTCCAGGCCCTGGCGGCCGCGGTCGCCGAGCTGGACGTGCTCGGTACCCTCGCTGATGTGGCGGTCCTGCACCGCTACCGACGCCCGGAGGTCCACACCGGCCAGTCCCTCGAGCTGCTCGACGCCCGACACCCCGTGGTGGAGACCATGCTCGACGGCGAGCGCTTCGTGCCCAACAGCCTCGGCCTCGAGCCCGAGCAGCGCCGGCTCGTGATCCTCACAGGTCCCAACATGTCGGGCAAGTCCACCATCATGCGCCAGGTCGCCCTGTGCACCCTCATGGCCCAGATGGGATCCTTCGTGCCCGCGCGCAAGGCCCAGATCGGAATCTGCGATCGCATCTTCGTGCGCGTGGGGGCCAGCGATGACCTGGCCCGGGGGCGCTCGACCTTCATGGTGGAGATGGCCGAGACCGCCAACATCCTCCACAACGCCACCCAGCGCTCACTGGTGCTGCTCGACGAGATCGGTCGAGGCACCAGCACATACGACGGCCTGGCCATCGCCTGGTCCGTGGCCGAAGCGCTGCATGATCGCATCCGCTGCCGCACCCTGTTCGCCACCCACTACCACGAGCTGGTGGGCTTCGCGCGCAAGCATCCCCGCGCGGTCAACATGAGGGTCGCAGTCTCCGAGATGGGGGAGCGCATCATCTTCCTGCGTCGCCTGCAGGAAGGCGCCACCAGTCGCTCCTACGGCATCCAGTGCGCCCGTCTGGCGGGCATTCCTCTGGCTGTGGTCGACCGGGCCCGTGCGGTGCTCAAGGAGCTCGAGCGACGCCGCCCTCGCGACGATCGCCAGCTGTCCCTGTTCGATCTCGATCCCGCCAGCGCAGGGGACGCTGAGCCACCAGCCGCCCCTGAGGACTCCGCACCCGCCGAGCCGGCCGGGCCCGACCTGCTACGGGAGGCCCTGACCGCCATCGATCCCGATCGACTCACGCCTCGCGATGCGATGGACGCCCTGTACCGGCTCAGGACATTACTCTAGGGTCATGAACCCGCTCTCGAGCAGCATCTCAGCGTTGATCGGCTGCGCCCTCTTGGCGCTGCTGGCAGTCCTGCCCCGAGCTGCAGGTGCCGCCACGCTGGAGCAGGTCCTGCTCTTCCTGGGCGAAGACCACTGCCGTCTGCTGATGGTGCTGGACGCTCCCATCGAAGACCTCAGCACCCACAGTGCGCCCGCGGTGGGCAGCGCCCCAGCCCGTGCTACCGTCATCCTGGGCGGGACCGCCCTCTCGGACACCCTGGTGAGCTCCTACCGAAAGCGCCCCGGCGGAGCGGAGATGCCCGTAGATCAGCAGGGCGTGCGACAGCTGGTCTTCTCCGCAGTTGGGGAGCGCACCCAGGTGGTGGTCGAGCTGGAGCGCGCCCGCGACGTCTCCATCACCGAGGTGAGCGACCACGCCTTTCTGCTCGACCTGCGCGTGCCCGACACCGCCGCCGACCCGAGCCTGCCCGAGGCTCCAGCGCTCGCCAGTTGGCTCGACGGGCTGTCCATGACGCCATCCAGAGCCAGGGAGCCCCATTCCCGTCCCCGCATCGTGGTGGACGCCGGCCACGGTGGCTGGGACTCTGGCGCCGTAGGCTGCACCGGCACCCACGAGTCCGACGTAGTGCTGGCCCTGGCGCGAAGGATCGCGGTTGGGCTCGAGCAGGAACTGGGGGCCGAGGTGCTGCTCACCCGGGAGGACGACACCTTCCTCTCGCTCCAGGAGAGGGCTGCCTTCGCGAACTCCCGCGATGCCGACCTGTTCCTCTCCATCCACGCCAACGCGTCCACCGCACCCTCCGTCTGGGGTATCGAGACCTACTACCTGGACGCCGCCAGCGACGCGACGGCGGCGGCTGTGGCGCTGCGTGAGAACGCCTCGGTCCAGACCGGCTCCCAGGCGGACGATCCTACCTCTCGCGTGGTCTCGGAGCTGGTGGTCTCGGGCACCAGCGCCATGTCTCGGAAGCTGGCTCACGAGGTGCAGGCCGCGGTGATCCTCAGGCTCGAGTCGCTGCTGGGTGAGCCCAACGTCAGAGACCTGGGGGTCAAGTCGGCGATGTTCCACGTCCTGGTGTCCACGCGCATGCCCTCGATCCTCTTCGAGGCCTCGTTCATGACCCATCCTGACGACGAAATGCGCCTACGTACGCCGGCTTTCCAGCGCGCCACCGCCGACGCTGTCGTCGCGGGAGTGCGCGCGTACCTCGACAGCACGGAGGTCGAATGAGCCCCCGGGGCATGGGACAGGGGAGGGGAGGGGAGCGCCCCCTACCCTCCGAGCTCGACCTGGCCATCGAGGGCTTCCTGGGGCAGGCCCGCGTGGAGCGAGGGCTCAGCCCCAACACCCTCGAGGCCTACCACCGCGATCTGGTGAGGTTCTGCACCTGGCTGGCCTCCGAGCTGGGGATCGAGCGCCCCGAGGCCGTCACTCGCGAGCACATCGGCCTCTACCTGGGCTCGCTCCTCGACAGCGGCCTCGCACGCCGCAGCCTGGCCCGCCACCGGGTCTCCATCCGCCGCCTGTTTCACTTTTTGCACCACGAAGGCCTCATTCCGGTGGATCCGGCAGCTCAGGTGGAGGCGCCCATGCCCAGCCGGAGCCTCCCCGGGGTGTTGAGCCAGGCCGAGATCGAGCGGCTGTTGGCGGCCCCGGACACCAGCACCGTGCTGGGCCTGCGAGACGCCGCCATGCTCCAGCTGATGTACAGCACCGGCCTGCGCGTCAGCGAGCTGGTGGGCCTGCCGCTGTCCGGCCTCGAGCTGCGAGCGGGGTTTCTGAGAGTGCGTGGAAAGGGCGGCAAGGAGCGCCTGGTGCCCATGGGTGAGCGCGCGATGGAGCTGTTGCTGCGCTGGCTGCGCTCCGGCCGTCCGCAGATCGATCCTCGTGGACGGGCGCCTACGGTCTTCGTCAGCCAGCGCGCACGTCCCATGGCGCGCCAGACCTTCTGGCACCGGGTGAGACATCACGCGCTGACCGCGGGCATCAAGAGCAAGGTCTCTCCACACAAGCTCCGCCACAGCTTCGCGACGCACCTGCTCGAGCACGGCGCGGATTTGCGTGTGGTCCAGGCACTGCTCGGTCATGCGGACATCTCCACCACCGAGATCTACACACACGTCGCCCGGGAGCGCCTACGCAGCATCCACGCGCAGAACCATCCGCGCGGCACCTGATGAGTCTGGTTTGGCCCTCCTGCCAGCCCCGAACCACGAAGACGGGATGGATGTGAAGCGCGTGTGGGTCCGGGGCCGGCTGGGAGGGGTGGAGAGAAAGCGGAGACAGCGGAACATGGGCCGCCTCCAATATGAAGTGTAGGGGTGGGCACGTCGGCTGCCTATCCGGGCTAGCCCTGAAAATAGGGTGCGCGAACCCTGATCCGTACCCGCCAGGTTGCCCAGGATCCGTGATTTACCATAATATCCCTTATCGGATCTTTTCACTCCCACCTACCCCACCCGACAACCCTCCCGTCATCCGCCTCGGCGCACTATACTGACGGCCATGAGAGCCTCCCTCTTCGCACTCCTTTCGCTCATTTCCTGCAACCCGGTCGGTGAGGTCTACTCCGTGCGGAGCGCCGAGCTGCAGCTGGTTGTCCCCTGCACCGACAGTGGCGACTGTGATGAGATCTCCATCTCCGCTGTGCCGTTCGAGCGCGAGGACGTGGTCGAACTGGAGATCGTCAATCCCGGCGAGCGCGCGCTGACCGCCGAGCTGTCCATCCCTCACCCGGACTTCTCGGTAGACCCCAGCTCCACCAACGTCGCCTCGTCGGGCTCCGTCTTCATCACCATCGGCTACGCACCTCGCGACATCGACGAACAGCAGAGCGTCCTCACCATCGAGCACAACGCCGGAGGCCCCGCCATCGAACTGGTCGTGACGGGCAGCACCGACCCCGACGCAGACGCGGACGGCTATCGCCACGAGCTCGCCCCCAACGGCGACGACTGCAACGACTTCAACGCCCAGGTCAATCCAGGCACGGAGGAGACCTGGTACGACGGCGTCGACTCGGACTGCGACGGGGCCAGTGACTACGACCAGGACATCGACGGCCACGACATCATCACCCGCCCCGACGGTGACGACTGTGACGACGAGGATCCCAGGATCAACCCCGACGCCAAGGACCCTCCCGGAGACGAGATCGATCAGGACTGCGACGGAGAGGACGGCTAGCCGGGCCTATCCCCCCGACTCGCTCCCGAACGGCTCAACCCAAGGCGGCTCGGAAAGCTCATCCATTACTTGAGGGGTTCCGGGAACCAGCAGAGAAAGGATGTTTCCGGCGTTGGTTACAAACAGCACCTGGCGCCCGTCCACCACCGGCGCGACAGAGATGCCGTTGATCATCATGCCGTCGTCATAGGTCCAGCGGGTCTCACCCGACACCGCGTCGACCAGCCAGAGCCCGCCATCGGATGAGGCCACCAGCAGACCGGCATCGGTGAGCTGGGGCTGCGTGATGGCACCGGAGGTCTCACTGTCCCACTCCCAGAGCACGGCACCGCTGACCGAGTCGATGGCGCGGAGCTTCCCGTCGGATCCAGGCACAAACAGGGTGCGGTCGACGAGGACGGGAGCCGAAGCGATGCCGAAGTCCAACGACCAGCGAACGTTCTGAGTGGCGACGTCGATGGCCTGGAATGGAGCGGAGAATCCGCCCGCAT
>CAZHIK010000774.1:0-4746 GCA_964532635.1 uncultured Enterobacterales bacterium | reverse complement strand
CCCGGAGCCGGTGGGTGACGGTGAGTTCGAAGAGGCGGATGGCTCCGGAGATCGTGAGGCCGATGGCTCATGCGGCCCCGAAGAACCAGCGGCCGCGTTTGCGCCCGAACTGCAGAACTTCCGGATGCCCAGGCGCTGCGGCCGCTGCTGCTGGGCCCCGAGGCTGCGCGCGGCGTTTTCGGACTTCCAGGTCGCGCTGGCGCGTGAGTTGGCGAACATTCCAACCCGGGACGGCCCCTGCGCCGTGCCCCTGTGAGGGGGTGAGGCCCCAGGGTCGCGCCCCCGACGAGAGAAGCGTCATGCGAACTCCGGTCATTCCTTCGAGTGTGCTCCTTCTGGCCCTCTGCCTGGGCCCGGCCTGTGGCGACAAGAGCGATGACACCGGCGAGCCGCCGGAAGAGACCGATGTCGACTTGCACAGGGGGCTCATCGACGCGGACGACGACGGTCTTGCGGACGGTGAGGACTGCGACGATTTGGACCCTTCGGTGGGTGAGCTGACGACCCGGTACGTCGACAACGACTCCGACGGCTACGGCGATG
Organism: uncultured Enterobacterales bacterium; assembly: GCA_964532635.1. Lineage (GTDB taxonomy): Bacteria > Myxococcota_A > UBA796 > UBA796 > JAFGLY01 > CALDOK01. Next base: position 4,203 of record CAZHIK010000774.1, on the reverse strand, counting down.
TCGAGGTGACGGTGTTGGCATGCCATGAGCCCCCTGGCTTCACGGCAGACGGTGGTGACTGTGACGATGACGACCACTTCGTGAACCCAGGCGAGGACGAGTGGTGCGACGGTGAGGACGACGACTGCGACGGCGAGGTGGACGAGGAGCCGCAGAACGGCGAGGTCTACTACTACGACAACGACGGCGACGGCTTCGGCGATCCGGAAGCATCCATCGTGGCCTGCGAGCGGCCGGACGGGACCGTGGAGGATGACACGGACTGCGACGATGATGATCTCCCGTAGGCGACGCGGCTTCCGCGAGGGCGCTCGCGAGCGAGAACTGTGAGTCATCCCCTGCGGATTCTCCAAGTCCGCCCTGACCGCCACCATCTACCAGCAGCACGACCCCATAGGCGGTCTCACCAGTGGGAGGTGTGAGCTCGTCCCACCGGGGCAGGTAGATCCTCACGTAGGTCGAGACGGTCTCGTCGTACCCGTCGCGGTCGGCGTCGTAGGGGTATTCCACCCGGTAGAGGTAGGATGTGTAGGGGCGGGGCACCGGGTTGCCGCCGCCCTCGTATGGGTCCGACTGCATGTAGCTCGCCGAGCTGCCGCCGCTGGTGAGCGATCTCGGAGCCCTCCACTCGAGCCCCGGCCCGCCCTCATCGGTCCCTGGGGCCGCCCCCGGCCTGGGTGGTGTGCCAGCTCCGCTTCGCGTCAAGCGGCTGCCTGGCCGTCGTCCGGTGCCGGATGCCCCACCCCTGGCCCTGATCCGATCGCGCAGACCGAACAGATCCTGCATGGAGCCGACGGTGCCCTGTAGCCGTGCTCCACTCCCGGCCTGTCCGCTGTGAGAACCTGTGAACAGCGCCCGCGCGGCCTCCCGCTGCAGGCCCTCGAGGCTCATCGGACAGCTCGAGCACGAAGCGGAAGTAGCGCTCGAAGTCGGTCCGGGTGGTGTAGGCGCTCGAGACGGTGTAGCCCAGGTTGTTCTGTGCGGGGACCAGGTAGCCGCCGGCGACGAAGACCACGCCGTCGTAGGACTTCTCGATGCCCAGGCGGTAGCTGATGCCCGCGCCGGTGCGCTGTTCCACCAGCATGTGGGCCACCATCTGGTCCAGGTGCATACCCATATTCTCGCAGGTTGGGCCGATCTGGAAGGTCTGCCAGGTGCCGCCGCCGGCGCCAGCGCTCGCGAAGAAGCGGTCGTGCTCGAGGATGATCTCCATGGCGTGCTGTGCGCTGCGCGGCGCGCCCACGCGGAGCTGTTTGTCGATGGGCATTCTTGGTCCTCCGGGTGTCCCGCGGCGGGTGGGATGGGTGTTTCCAGGGCGGCCGCCGCTCCGGTCCCTCATGGAGGACGGTAGACGGTATTCGCGCTGTCGTATGGGAGAGCGACGACAGATCTGTGGGGCCGGCTGTCCTTGGTGATCAGCGCCGCTTCTTGCCCCGCTTGCCACCCCGCTCCTGAACCTCCCAGCAGGGCTCCGCATCCAGCACCAGGGCCACCCTGGCCGTGCGCTTGCGATTCCCCACTCCCTTCATGTAGCGAGTGGCCTTGTGCTTCCCGAACAGGCGCTCGGCCTCGGCGTCGTCGATGCGGGTGCCCTCCACCACGAACGGTACCCGGAGCCCGCAGCCCTGCTTCCAGCGGGAGCAGCCCCAGGCCGCGCGGCCGGCCACCACGTAGCCGGGGCTGGTGGAGGCCCGGTGGGTGCACAGGGGGCAGGTGGTGAGCTTGCCGAAGGCGGGGGGAGGGGAGCCCGGTGGCAGCTCGCGAAGCTCGGCGGCGTGGTCGCGGCTGTAGTCCAGGGCGATGTGCTTGTCGTCGTTGAGGAGCAGCGCCGCTTTGAAGGCCGAGCCGCCCTTCTGGCGGAAGCCGTGCAGCCGCGGGGTGCGACCCTTGGTGAGCAGGTCGCGCACGTCGGCGTGGGCCAGGGCGCGGCGGGCCACCGCCCCCGGGATGCGCCAGCCGCAGGAGCTGCAGCGCCACTTGCGACGGGAGAAGCGGACCGGCGCCTGGCACTCCGGGCAGGGCCCGGCGGGGCCGTCGTCTTCGCGGGGGTCGCGCTCCTTGACCTCGACCCGCTGGTCGGTCCAGACCAGGATGCCGTCGAAGCCGCGGCCGTCGCGGTGGGAGAAGCCCGTCAACAGCTCGGAGCGCCCACGGGCCAGCAATTGCTTCACCGCGCCTTCGGGGATCTTGCGGCCGCTCATCTCGCCGAAGACCACGAAGCGGCACTCCCGCCCGGTGTCGCAGGTGAAGATGCGGCCGCGGCGGCGCACGGGCTTCGAGCAGGCGGGGCAGCGGCCCAGGGGGTCGGGATCGGGGAAGTGCAGCCGTACCCGGCCTTCCTCGTCGATGCGCAGGGCGGCCTCGAAGGGCTTGTTCTCCCGGGACTTGAAGCCCTTGACCGGCTTGGTCTCCCCTTTGTCCAGCAGCGTCTTGGCCATGCGCGGTGAGATCTCGCGGCGGGCCACCTTGCCGGGGATGAACAGGGGGCAGCCGCCGCAGGACCAGCCGCCCCGGCCCTGGCGCACGGTGCCGCCGCAGCGCGGGCAGGTGCCCAGCGCCTCGCCGCTGGCTTGTTGGGTGGCCAGCACATCGCGAACATCGCGGGCGATGGGGGCGTCGCGGAGCTGCTCGACCACGGCGGCCGCGAAGCGGCGGATGTCGGCCATGAAGGCCTGGCGGTCGTCTTGGCCTTCGGTGATGGCCACCAGCCGGGCCTCCCACTCGCCGGTGAGGCGAGGGGAGCGCAGGGCTTCGACCGGCAGGGCCCGGATCAGGGCCCGCCCGACCTTGGTGGGCACGATTTGGCGCTGCTGGCGGCGCACGTAGCCACGCTTCACCAGGGTCTCGATGATGGCGGCCCGGGTGGCCGGGGTGCCCAGCCCGTTGCGCTTCATGGCGCGCTTCAGCTCGGCGTCCTCCAGCTCTTCGCCCGCCCGCTCCATCGCGGCCAGCAGCGATGCGTCGTTGTAGCGGCGGGGTGGGCGGGTCTGGCCCTGGTGCAGGCCCGCGTCGAGCAGTGGCGCGTCTTCGCCCTGCTCCACCGCCGGGAGCAGGACTTCCTTCTTCTTGCTGTGGGGCGGGTCGATGGCCTGCCAGCCGGCCTCGAGACGGGCACGGCCCTTGGCGACGAAGAGCTCTTGGCCCACCCGGGTGTCGATGACCACGGTGGCGAAGACCGCATCCGGGTGGAAGGCGCCCAGGAAGCGGCGGGCCACCAGGTCGAAGATCAGCTTCTCTTCGCGGTTCATGCCCAGGGGCCGAGGGTCGACGCCGGTGGGGATGATGGCGTGGTGGTCACTGACCTCGCCGTCGTCGACGAAGCGCTTGCCCAGGCTTGCGGGATCGCGCTCGAGGGCGCGCTCGGCGGCCTGGGCGTAGGGGCCGAAGCGCAGGCCCCGGGCTGTGTCGTGCAGCTCGGGCAGCTGGTCACTGCCCAGGTGGCGGCTGTCGGTGCGGGGGTAGGTGAGCACCTTGTGGCGTTCGTACAGGGCCTGGGCCAGCTCGAGGGTGCGCTCGGCGGTGAAGCCGAAGCGCTGGTTGGCTTCCCGCTGCAGGCTGGTGAGATCGTACAGCTGGGGGGCACGCTCGCGCTTGCGCTTGCGCTCCACCCGCTCCACCCGGCCCAGCCCGCCGGCCACACGATCGGCGATGGCCTGGGCTTCGGCCTGGTCGTACAGCCGGTCCATGGGCTTGCCGTCGGGGCCCGGGACGGTCCAGGTGGCCTCCCAGCGCTCCCCCTCGGAGACCTGGCGGGCGAAGGTGGCCTTGACCTGCCAGAAGTCCCGGGGGACGAAGTCCTCGATGGCCTGCTCGCGGTCGCAGAGCATGGCCAGGGTGGGGGTCTGGACCCGGCCCAGGCTGCGCAGGGCCCCGCCGGGGCCGGTGGCCAGGCGGATGGTCATGGCGCGGGTGGCGTTGAGCCCCACGAGCCAGTCGGCCTCGGTGCGGCAGCGGGCTGCGGCCTCGAGGTCGGCCATGTTGGCGCCAGCGCGCAACCTCGAGAAGCCCTGGCGGATGGCCTTGTCGGTCATGCTGGAGATCCACAGCCGCTGCACCGGGGCCTTGCAGCCGGCCAGCTGGTAGCAGTGGGCGAAGATCAGCTCGCCTTCGCGTCCGGAGTCGCAGGCGTTGACGACCTCTGCGCAGTCGCGGCTCTTCAGCAGGTCTCGCACCACTCGCCACTGGTCCTTGCCGCTGTCTCTG
>CAZHIK010000773.1:0-4754 GCA_964532635.1 uncultured Enterobacterales bacterium | reverse complement strand
CACCGACTCCGCCACCTCCTGGTAGCCGGGATCACCCGTGAGGGTGGTGAGGGTGTGCAGGGCCCAGTTGCCGTGCACGGCGCTGTGCCAGTCGATGCAGCCGTGGAAGGCCGGGTGGCTGGTGTCACGCCGCACCACACAGGAGAGGATGGGCTCGGCCAGCTGCTCCAGGTAGTCCTCGCGGGCGTCCAGGAAGCCCGACCAGCCCGTGTCGTAGACCACCGGATCGCTGTCGGCGTCGCTGTCCGCATCCGCGTCGCTGTCGGCATCGGCGTCCGCGTCGGCCTCGGGCTCGCGTGTGTCGACGAAGGCGGCCGGAGGCCGGCGGGACAGGGGGAAGGGCAGGAGAGCGGGCAGCAGACGGGCCATGCAGCCATGCTACCCCGAAGTGCCTTCACAGACCTTCACGAGGCTTCGGGAACCGCTGGCCAAGAACGCGACGGTCCGTGCTAGCCTCCGTGCATGCTTCGCGACCTCCTCCCCACGCTCCTGTTCCTCGGCGCCTGCGTCCACCGGGCTCCCCTACCGCCCGCTGAGCACCGTGTGATGTTCGAGGTGCCCTACGGGGAGGGGGAGCTGGACCGAATGGACCTCTATGTCCCGGCCGGTGGCGAGCCCGCGGGCCTGCTGATCTTCGTGCACGGGGGCAGCTGGGTGGGAGGCGACAAGGGCAAGCTGACCAAGGCCCCCGGCCTCATCGGCTGGTGCATGGAGCGGGACCTGGCCCTGGCCGCACCGAACTTCCGCCTCGCCAGCCGCCCTCCGAGCCAAGAGGTGACCTGGCGCGGACAGCTGCAGGATCTGGCCCGGGCCCTTGCCTGGCTGGAGGTCAACGGCTCGGATCACGCCTTGGACTCCGAGACCGTGGTCCTGATGGGCTTCTCCTCCGGCGCGCACCTGGCGGCCCTGCTGGGCACCGATCCCCAGTGGCTGGGGGCGGAGGGCCTGGGCCTGGACCACCTGGATGGCGTGATCTCACTGGACGTCCACGTCTACGACCTGCCCCTGGCCCTCGAGCTGATGCCGGGTAGCGAGGTGGAGCGCAACATCCCGAAGATCGAGTGGCTCTTCGGAACCGATCCCGCCGAGCAGCTCGCGGCCTCTCCCACCACCTGGCTGGACTACGGGCCCCTACCTCCGGCGCTGGTCATCTCCGCCGATCCCGACCATCCCGGCAGCAAGGGCCGGGTAGCTCGTCTGGCCAGCGAACACTACGCCCAGGCGCGGAGGGACGCCGGGCACTACACCACGATCAAGCACTTCGACGAGCAGTCCCACAGCGGGCTGGTGCTGGACTTCGGCTCGGAGGGGCACGGCCCGACCGAGGCGGTGGAGGGGTTCATGGAGGAGGTGGGGAGGACGGTGGAGCGCTGAATGGAGCGCCCAGGATGCGCCGCCACCCCACCAGCATCCCCACCAGCATCGCCAACCAACCGGCCCCGGTCGGAGCCTGCCTGTGGGCGCAGCGAGCCGCGGGGATGTCCTCGGCCTCCACCTCGGGAGCGCCCGCGAGGAACAGCAGGGTACCCGTGGTGAGCCCGGGCACGATCTCGATCCAGGAGGGGCTCATCCAGAGCCACTCGTCGTCGTCGCTGCCCGTGTCGTCGCAGCGCTCCAGGTGCTGCTCGGAGTAGAAGGCCGCGCCGTCCAGCCGTACGGCGGCGTAGATCCAGGCTGGCACCTCCTCGGGCGTCAGCTCCACCGCGAAGCCCCCCCCGGACTCCGGCTCGAGCTCCCAGCTTCCATCCGGGCCCACCAACACCACCTCCACCACCGCGTCCAGGGCCGCGTCGGGCAGGTGCACCGCCACCTCGAGGTCCAGCCCCTCGGGCAGGTCGAGCTCATCGCCCAGGCCCCCGAGGTGGTGGCCTCCAGCCCAGTACTCGAGGTCCACGGGCACCATGGGCCCGCTGGTGGCGTAGACGCTGCGGTCCGCCAGGGCCTGGTACACCGCGTCGCGGTCGAGCTCCTCGCCCTCCGGCAGCACAAGCACGCTAGCCCCGCCGGTGGTGGCGTGCCGCGGCCCCATCTGGCACAGGTTGCCCGGGTGTGTCTTGTGGTTGTCGGTGCCCCCCAGGAAGGCGAAGCGCAACGCCAGACCATCGGGATCCATGGCGTTGGCGACGGTACCCGCTGGCTCCAGGGGCTGCACCGGCGGGTCCCAGCCCCCGATGGGACCGCCCAGGCTGTTGCCCCAGGCCGAGTAGACCTCCACCGCCAGCTCCCAGCGCTCGTGGAAGCAGTCCCAGTCCGCCGGCATGGGCGACTCGAGCGCCGGGTGGTGGGCCACCATGGCCAGGGGGCCGAAGCGGGCCTCGAGCTCCTCCAGCCAGTCCCCGATCTGCTCGCAGGACTCCACCCGCTTCACTTGGTGGTCGATGGGCGCGGTGTCGTCGTAGTGCAGCCCCGCCAGCTGCTCATCGCTGCCGAAGAAGTACAGGTTGCGATGACCGATGGGACCCTCGGGACCCTCGAACCACACCTCGGCGCCCTGGATCACCAGCGGGCCCTCCTGCTGGCTCCAGGCGGCCACGGCGTCCAGCTCCATGTGGAACTGTTCCTCCGCCGCCGCCAGCGGCCCGTTGCTGTGCTCGGTCAGGGCGTACCAGTCCAGGCCCTCGGCGGCCGCCAGCTCCGGCAGCTCCTCGAAGGCGCCGCAGTAGGGGCCGCCCCCCAGCTCCTGGGAGCAGCCGTCGAGGGACACCCCGGTGTGGGCGTGGGGATCCCCCAGGTAGTAGGTGCTTCCGCGAAAGCTCTGTGCGGCCTGGGGAGCGGCGGCAAGGGTGAGGACGAGCCAGTACATCTCGGGAACTCCCGCTGCTGTGGGCGGCAGGCGCATTGGTGGCGTCGCGCTGGAGCGGGGGGCTCGCGCGGACGCCGTTCCGGCCGCGCCGGCGCCTCGGTCCCCGTTGGCACCCCCTGCGGGTGGTGGGGACTCTATCGGCTGTTCGCGGGAGAGGGGCCAGGTGTGACCGGCTCTTTCAGACTTGTGTCGGCTCGCCCGGTGGGGCTGCTATCCTCGGGCCATGCCCGCCCCGCCGACCCGAACCCTCGCTTCCACCCTCGCATTTCTGTGCGCGGCGGGCTGCTACACCAGCCACGACTTCGACGTGGACGGCTACGACTACCTGGTCGACTGCGACGACGAGGACGAGTCCATCAATCCGGGCGCCGAGGAGGCCTGCGGCGACCTGGTCGACAACAACTGCGACGGCCAGGTGGACGAGTGCTGCGGCCTGGCGGACCTGGACGAGGCCGACATGAAGCTGCGGGGGCCCTCGGCCCAGGCCGGGGCCGGCGTCGCGGTGGGCAGCAGCGCGGATCTCACTGGTGACGGTCTCCCCGACCTGTTGGTTGGCGCGCCCAACGCAGAAGCCCACTTCGGCGCGGTCTACCTGGTCTCGGGAGCCGCCGGACACAGCGATCTCGCCGACGCTCCCGTGACCATCGTGGGTGAGACCGCTGGCGATCTGGCCGGGCGGGCCCTGGCCGCGGCGGGCGACTTCGACGGCGACGGAAACGCCGACCTGCTGGTGGGGGCCCCTGCGGCCGGCTTGGAGAACGAGGGGGCCGCCTACCTGCTGCTGGGCCCCGTCACCGCCGGCCGTACCCTGGCCGATGCGGACGCCAGGTGGCAGGGCCAGGAGGCCTACGCTCGCATGGGCTGGGCGGCGGCCGGTGGTGACGACATCGACCAAGACGGCTACGACGACATCCTGGTGGTGGCACCGGGGGATCCGAGCGGCGAGATCAGCCTGGGCGCCGTGCACCTGATCCACGGCCGGGCCCGGGAGGACGACAGCCTGGACGCGTCGACCGAGGACCTGGGCCCGGACCTGGCCGAGGGCACCGGGCTGAAGCCCGCGTCGGCCACCATGGTCGGGGACTTCGATGGGGATGGAGTCGGCGATCTGTTGCTGGGCTTGACCGGGCACAGCGACGACGAGTGCGGCATCGCCCGCCTGATCCTCGGTCCCGAGCTGGAGACCTCCTACGACTTCACCAGCGTGATCTGCGAGAACCGGGAGCGCAGCGGCGGGGTAGGCACCCACGTGGCGGGGCTGGGTGACGTGAACGCCGACGGCTACGACGACTTCATCGTGGGTGCGCCCGTGGACAGCACCCAGACCACCCTGGCCGGGCGCGCCTACCTGATCGAAGGCTCGGCCGAGGAGCCCGAACCGGACCTGGACGAGGCCCCGGTCCGCCTCGAGGGCGAGGCGGCCTGGCACCAGGCAGGCGTGGTGGCTGGCCCCGGAGACGTCAACGGCGACGGCAAGGCCGACATCCTGGTGGGCGCCGAGCAAGCCCGACAGCAAGACGGCACCCTCAGCGGGGCCGCCTACCTCGTCTTCGGCCCGGTGAGCGGCAGCCTGTCCCTGGACAAGGTGCTGAACCTGGGAGACGCCGATCTACGGCTGTATGGCGAGGATGACGGAGACGCGTTGGGCGCCAGCCTGGCCGGGGCCGGCGACGTGGACCAGGACGGGTTGGCCGACTTCCTCATCGGCGCCCCCGGGCGCGACGCTGGGGGCGCCGAGGACGCGGGCGCCGTCTACCTGCTGCTCGGACAGCCCTGTCCCTGACGCAAGCTACCAGGCCCAGCCCCCACTCAACGCGACCTCCGGCCGCAGGCCCCAAGCCGGGCCCACGTCGGTGAACAGGTCGTAGGGCATCACCCCCAGCCCACCATCCAGGGCCACCACCAGCCGGTGGACCCGGAGGGCGAGGTGCAGGGACGCACCGAGCACAGG
>CAZHIK010000772.1:0-4756 GCA_964532635.1 uncultured Enterobacterales bacterium | reverse complement strand
GGGTCTTGGTCTTGTGGCTACCAAGACGGGCATTGGCCTGCTGGCGCACCAGGGCGACGGGGAGGCGGGACCATGAGCGCCGAGCTGTCCCCGAGCCTGTCCCGGCGTGACGACCAGCGGCTGGAACGCCTCCAACGCGCAGCCACCTGGATCGCGGCCGCCGCCGCCCTGGGCCTGCTGGGGGTGATGCCAGAGCCCACCGCCTGGACCGGCTGGGGCGGGCTGGTGCTGCTGGCCCTGCTCACCCCGGTGGGCGGCCAGCTGCGCCTGGCATCCCTCCGCAAGGCACCCGCCGTCCTGGCCCCCATCGGGCTGGTTGCGGCGTTGATCCTGGGCTGGGACCCAGGAGCCGTGGTCGGAGGGGTGCTGGCGCTGCTGCTGGTCACCGAGGCCCTGGCGGCCGGACCCGAGGGTGCGCCCCAGCGGGTACCACTCTTCGCGCTGTTTGCCGCGCTGCTGGCCTGCACCCTGGCGACAACGGCCCTGTTGGCGCCCCTGCTGCTCCTGACGGGGCTGGCTTGTTCCGCGGCTCTGCTGCTGGCCACCCTGCGCGAACACGACACGGCACTGCGCAGCCGTCAGGTGACAGCCCCTCGCCAGCTGCTGCCCCTGGCCGGCATCCTGGGCACCGGGGTGGCCCTGGCCGCCCTGGCCTTCATGGCCCTGCCCCGTCATCCCGGGCGCCAGGCCCAGGTCCCGGTCCCCACCCACCGCCTGGTGGGCTACGCCGAGACCGTCCAGCTGGGCGAGCTGCTGGACGCCCTGGACGATCCCACACCGCTGTTCCGCGTGGCCGTCGAGGACACCACAGGCCAGTCGATCCCCGGCCCCTTCCACTTCCGCGGGGTGGTGCTGGACCACTTCGACGGACGCCGCTGGACGGCCACCGCAGCCGCCGGGGACCCGCCCCCCTCCGTGTCCCAGGCCGATGCTCCCGTACGCCAGCGCTACCGCTTCGAGCCCACCGCGCCCCCGATCCTGGTAGGGGTGCCGCGCCTCGAGGCCATCTCGGTGCGGGCGGAGGACCTCGAGCTGGCTGCCAACGGCACCCTGATGCACCGGGGGGGGCCCCAGCTCCACGGCTACCAGGCCTGGAGCCAGCCCGATCCTTGGAAGCCCTTTGCCGACGCGGTCGTGGACACCGAGCCCCCCAGCGACCCGGTCTACCTCGAGCTTCCTGACGACCTGCACCCCGAAATCCTGGCCTTGGCGGAGCGCAGCACTCGTGCGCTCGAGGGCGACGAGGAGCGCACCGCGGCACTGCTGGGCACGCTGCTGGATGACTACCGCTACCAGCGGGTGCCCCCCGCCCCCCTTCCCGACCGGCCCCTCGAAGCCTTCCTGCTCGACCACCACACCGGCCACTGCGAGCTGTTCGCCACCTCCCTGGCCCTCTTGTTGCGCACCCAGGGCATCCCCAGCCGTGTGGTCAACGGCTTCTTCGGTGGCGAGTGGAACCCGGTGGGCCGCTACTGGCTCGTACGCCACTCCGACGCCCACGCCTGGGTGGAGGCCTGGCTGCCGGGCCAGGGCTGGACGAGCCTGGACCCCACCCCCGCTCCCCAGACCGCCCCGACAGGCCTGGCCTCGGCGCTGACCGACCACGCCAGCAGCCAGTGGACCCACCGGGTGCTGGCCCTGGACGCCGAGGCCCAGCTCGAGGCGCTGTCAGCCCCGGGAGCCCAGCTGCGGCGCATCCTGGAGCCCGAGGCCGGCTCTCCCAGCCTCGAGACTCCCAGTCAGGTCGCCGACCTGATCGTCAGCCTGCTGATGGTCGCCGTGATGTTGGGGGCCTTGGCCTGGGCGTGGCGCCGTGTCGGTCCCTGGCTCGCTGGCGAGCGCCAACGCGCCGAGCCCGCCAGCGGCGAGGTGGAGCGCGCCCTCCGAGCCGGCCGGCGCTTGCTGCACCACCGCGGCTGGCACCCTCCGCCTCACCTGCCCCCGGCCGCCCTGGCCCACTGGCTCGAGGCCCGCGCCGGCCCGGAGGCCCAGGCCTTCGGCACGCTGGCCCAGCTGCACTACCAGGTGCGCTACGGCGGCGATCCCGACGCCGAGCATTCCCCCGCTGCCCGAGCGTCCCTCAAGGCCCTGCGCGCCCTGCCCAGGGCTCCTGAGGCACGCTGATGGAGCGCCTCCAGCAGACCGCCACCGTTGTCGCCGCGCTCATCGTGGGTGCCGCCGTGGTGATCCTCTGGCCCCGGCCCGATCCGGCCCCGTCGAGCGGACAGCGGCCGGAGGCCGAGTCCACGCTTCCGGAGGCCGCCACAACCACCGCGCCCCCTACCCCCCCCCGCCCGGTCCAGGCTCCCGCCAGCGAGCCCGTGCTGGACCCCTCCCTGCTGCGGGAGCACCTCGAAGACGCCGAGGCACACTGGCGCGCCCTGGCCCGCCAGGCTCGAGGAGCCGACGACGACGACACGCGAGCCCTGGCCCCCCGCCTCGAGGCCCTGGCCGAGCAGGCTCCAGAGGGAGATCCCCACTTCGAGCTCCAGCCCGCCGCAGCCTTCCTGCTGGCGGAATTGGCGATGGTGGAGGAGCTCGAGGCCAGCGGCCTCGAGGCCGAGGAGTTCCTCGAGGAGCTGACCGCGATCCGCGAGGGGTGGATCGGCGAGGGGCCGGTTCGGTAGCACGAGCACGAGTCGTGGTCCGTCCACGGCTCCGGGCGGAGATGAACTCCGCCCCTACATCTGCAGCCGGCAGTGCGTCAGGCCGGACAGCGGCGCTGACCCGGGCTCCAGCGGAGAGACGTGTTGTCATCCCCACAAATCTGTGGTCGACCCTCCATTTTCCCTGTCGTTCTTCGCATATGCTCTTTCGAGCAGGACCGGAGGGACGGCCGCCCTGGAAACACCCATCCCATCCGCCGCGGGACACCTGGAGGACCCATCATGCCCATCGATGAAGCGGACAGGAACAGGCGTCCATCACTTAGGCTTGATTTTCAAAATCAAAGATTGATTATCTGGCCGCTGCCCGCTCGGGCGACTACCATCTGTCCATGAGCGTCCCATTCGTCCCCCGCCTGCTCTCTGAGCCACTTCGCGCGGCCGCCGCGCGCTTCCCAGCCCTGGTCGTCACGGGCCCGCGCCAGTCCGGCAAGACCACCCTGGTACGCGAGCTGTTCGGTGAGACCCACGCCTACGTGACCCTGGACGATCCCCTGGTCAGTGGGCTCGCCTTGGAGGATCCCAGGCTGTTCCTCTCTCGCCACCCGGCGCCCCTGATCGTCGACGAGGTTCAACAGGCCCCCGAGCTGCTGCGGATGTTGAAACTCGACATCGACGAGCACCGCCGCGACGGCGGCCGCTATGTGCTCACCGGCAGCCAACTCTTCCCGCTCATGCAGGGGGTCTCGGAGTCTCTCGCGGGGCGAGCTGCGGTGTTCGCGCTCCATGGCATGTCCATGGGGGAGCTCGCAGGTCTGACGGAAGCACCCGCCAGGCCCGATGACGCGCTCGCAGGCCTCCCCAGCGCCCGACTCCCCAAGACCCTCACCGACCCGCTGACAGTGGCGGACCGGATCCTGCGCGGCGGCTACCCCGAACCCGCCCTGGATGTCGGCTTCGACCTGACCACCTGGCATGGCTCCTATGTCCAGACCTACCTGGAGCGTGACGTCAGGACCCTGCGCGCTGTCTCGGATCTGCGCGACTTCCGGCGATACCTGCTGGCGCTCGCCGCACGCAGCGGAGGGCTGCTCAACGCCTCAGAGCTGGCACGTGATCTCGGTGTCTCACAGCCCACGGTCAAGGCTTGGCTCTCGGTCCTCGAGGCCGGCGGACAAGCCACCGCCCTCTCTCCCTACTACCGCAACCTCGGGCGCAGGCTGGTGAAGGCCCCGAAGGTCTACCTGCTCGACACGGGCACGCTCTGCTACCTCCTGAGGATCCGCGAGCCGGAGCAGCTACTGGATGGTCCCTACGCAGGCCTGGTCTTCGAGACCGCCGTCCACGCTGCGCTCGTGAGGACGTTCACCCACAGGGGCGAGGTCCCCCCGCTGTACCACTGGCGCACGGCCGACGGCCACGAGGTCGACTTCATCGTCGAGTTGGGTGACCGGCTGGTGCCCATCGAGGCCAAGCTCACCGCCACCCCCAACCGAAGGCACGCAAGCGGAGTGTTGCGGCTCCAACAGCTGCTCGGCAACAGGGCGCGTCCCGGCTTCGTGGCCTGCTTGGTGGACCGTCCGTTCCCGCTGGACGAACACGTCTGGGCGATCCCCATCGCCGCGCTGTGAGCCCCCGCGAGGCTCACGACAGCGGGCGGATAGGAGGCACAAACCAGGCCCTCGCTGTTTGGGCGTGGTCGCGCCTGTACAGCGAGGCGCGTGGCGCGCCAGTCTGGGTGGGTTCCAGGCTCTCACCCGACCCAGTCCGGGCTCACTGTGCCCATCCAGAGACGTGGGCGGACCCGGGCTGGAGTTCTCCATTCCCGCTTCATGGCGGATGGTGTCATCGACTGGAACTGAGCTCGCGGGCCGTAGTCAGCTGGCCTCGACGAGGTGATCGGACGCGCTCTCGCCGCTCGAGCCAGGAGGATCCCGGGCTGCCGAGCTGCTCAGCCCCCTGATCACCCGGAATGTCGCGGGCGGAATCACCACCGTACGGACGCGCATTGGCTCACCGCAGCGCGGGCAACTGACAGCGTCCTCCCCAGGCACTCTCCAGAGCAACGCAGCCCAGGCCAACCATGCGGGTTCGGAGCGGGTCGAAGGCTCATTGGTGAGCCTGATACGGAGCTGGGTTGGCAACTGTTG
>CAZHIK010000771.1:0-4761 GCA_964532635.1 uncultured Enterobacterales bacterium | reverse complement strand
AGGAGTGGGAGCTGCCCGAGCGGCAGGTGCACTTCGCCGAGGGGGCCCACAACCGCGCCGTGCTCATGGCTGCGGGAACCTCGGCGCTGGGGCTGCAGCTGCGAATGGCCCAGCGAGGATTGGACATCCTGCGCGAGGAGGCATCGGTGGAGCGGCTGGCGGCCACCGGAGCGAGCGGTGGGGGCGTGCTGGCCTTCTATCTGGCCCTCATCGACGCTCGGGTCGAGGCCGTAGTGCTCGCCTCTCCGGTGGGGATCCCCCGCGCCGACCACGAGGGTGGCTGCTTCTGCGACCTGTTGCCAGGCCGCTCCGGGCCCGCGCCCGAGCTGCTGGCGGCCCTCGAGCAGCCCTCCCTGTGGCTCAGCGAGCTGGATGCCCCTCCTCCCGAGGGGCTGCCTGGCGACGCCCGCTGGGAGGTCGTGGAGGGTGACCACTCCTTCACCGCGCCCATGCGCAGGCTGGCGCTGCCGTGGCTGGACGAGCACCTCGGGCATCGGCCTGCGGACCTCGACAAGGCCTCGGTGGTCTCGGAGCGGCCCCCGCACACGCCTCCCGAGGCCCTGCGCTCGCCCACGGATCGGGGGGCCATGTCCATCACCGAGCTGGCGGCGGTCATCGGGGGACCCCGCTCGTGGCGGCCGCGACCCGATGTGGACGTGAGCTACGAGCTGGCCTGCGAAGACGAAGGCGCCCCTGTTCTCGCGCTGGGGGCCGAGCCCCGGGATCTCGCCGCCCTGCGCGCTGGAGGCTGGGCGCCCTGTACCATCGACCTCACCGAGCTCGAGACCTGGGAACCCCGCGCCGTCACCGGCGGCCACGCCCTGGTGGATCGGCCCGCCAGCGCGGTGCTGCGCGCCTCGCGGGAGCTGGGGGGGGCCCCCGCCTACGCTGTGGGGGCCTGGGCGCTGCCTGCGGCGGCGGCCGGTGTGACCTGGGTCGCACGGGATCCCCTCGCGGGATTGTCCGAGATCGACCCTGAGATCCATCCGTACTGGGTCCACGCGCCGGGGCTGTGGTGGGGCGGCCTGGGGGCACTGTACGCGACCGCTATTGCCCTCGAACGCGATCCGGACCGGCTCGTGGAGCGTCTCGCCCTGCCTCGGTAGCGCTGCCTAGTCAGCGCGGTGTCATAGGCTGGTACGCTGTGTCCTCCCAGTCGCTGTCCCCACTACGGAGATCCCATGCTCACCAGCCTCCTCCTGCTCTCCACCCTCGCTACTGCCGCGCCCAGCGAGGTCGGTACCGACAAGAAGTTCGGCCTCGGCGTCCAGCTGGGTGCACCGATGACCTTCACCGGCAAGTACTGGCTCGACGATCAGGGCGGCCCTGCCTTCCACGTGGGCACCTACTTCGTCTACCACGAGGCCCGTGTGCAGTTCGAGCGCCAGTTCGTGCAGTTCGGCGACTGGGACTTCGGGGACGTGGGCATGTACTGGCACGCCGGTGTCGCCACCCGGTATTGGACCGTGCCCAACTACGTCAACGAGCTCTCCCTGGGCCCCTCGGGCGGTGTGGCCGGAGAGCTGCGCTTCAAGCCGGTGCCGGCGGCCGTGTTCGTCGAGGCTGGCACCGCCATCTACGTGCTGGGCCACGACTACAGCTGGTACAGCATCAACTACGCGGCTGGCGGGCGCTGGTACTTCTGACGTTTCGCTGGCAGGCTCGAGGGCCGCGCGGGCGGCCCGCTCGGATAGGAGGTCCGTGCCTGGATGGTTCGAGGTGCGATCGTGATCTCCGCTCTTGTCCTGCTCTCCTCACTCGCCGTGGCCGGCCCCCGCACCGAGGTCGGCGCCGACAAGCGCTTCGGCCTCGGGGTGGAGATCGGCTTCCCCAACAGCATCACGGGCAAGTACTTCTTCGGAGACAACGCCGGCGTGGCCTTCCACGCGGGCGGCTCGGCGGTGGGCATCGGTGGCTACACGGATGGGCGGGTGCAGTACGAGGGTCGGGTGCTCGAGTTCGGCGACTGGAAGTTCGCTGATCTCGGGGGCTACTGGAACGCGGGCGCGGCGGTGCGCTACTGGCTGGTGAGCGGCTGGGACCAGGCCCTGCAGCTGGGGCCTACTGGCGGAGTGGGCGCCGAGATGCGTTTCAAGGAGGTGCCCGCCGCGGCCTACGCCGAGGCCGACGGGCGGCTGTACCTGCTGGGTCCCCAGACCGGCACCTACGACGGAGTGCGGCAGTTTGGCATGACCACGACTGTGGGCGGGCGTTGGTACTTCTGATCGGGTAAGTTCCCGGGGTTTCACCACCGGAGAATTGCCATGAACAGTGACGAGATCCGCGCGGCCCACGCGCAGCATCTGTTCCCCGCCACCATCAACTACTACGCCGAACCCATCGCGGTGGACCGCGCTGAAGGTTGCACGGTCTACGACGTCGAAGGTCAGCCCTATCTGGACTTCTTCGGCGGCATCCTGACCGTGTCCATGGGCCACTGTGAGCCCAGGATCAACGCGGCGATCCACGCCCAGGTCGACAGGCTGCACCACATCAGCACGCTCTACCCCACGGCCCCCACCGTGCGCCTGGCCGAGCGCCTCTCCGCCACCGCCCCCGGTGGCCCCATGCAGAGCTTCTTCGTGGGCACCGGCACGGAAGCCGACGAGATGGCCGTGATGCTGGCCATGTGCCACACCGGCAACAACGAGCTGATCGCCCTGCGCAACGGCTACTCCGGCCGCTCCATGCTGGCTCAGACGCTCACCGCCCACAGCAACTGGCGCGTCCTCCCCACCCAGATCCCCGGCGTCAAGCACGCCCACGCGCCGTACTGCTACCGCTGCGACCTCGGCCTGGAGTATCCCTCCTGCGACATGGCCTGTGCGCGGGACATCGAGAAGCTCATCCAGTACACCACCACCGGCAGCATCGCCGGCATGTTGGCTGAGCCGGTCCAGGGAGTGGGTGGCTTCATGGTGCCCCCCAAGGAGTACTTCCAGGTCGCCGCCGAGATCGTCCGCAACTACGGTGGCCTGTTCATCTCCGACGAAGTGCAGACCGGCTTCGGCCGCACGGGTACTCACATGTGGGGCATCCAGCACTTCGGGGTCGAGCCCGACATCATGACCATGGCCAAGGGCATCGCCAACGGCCTGCCCGCCGCCAACTGCATGGCCCGCGAGGAGATCGCCGCGAGCATCCCCCGGCTGACCATCTCCACCTTCGGCGCCAATCCGATCCCCATGGCTGCCGCCAACGCTGTGCTCGACGTCATCGAGGCCGAAGACATCCCCGCTCGCTCGGCGCGCCTGGGCGCCCGCCTGCACGAAGGCCTCCTGGCCCTGCAGCAGCGGTACCCCGCCAACATCGGCGACGTTCGCGGCCTGGGCCTGATGCAGGCGGTGGAGATCGTGGTGGACGAGACCGCCGGTGATCGCACCCCGGACACCGCCCTGACCGGGCGCATCTTCGAGGAGGCCAAGTCCTGCGGGCTGCTGCTGGGCAAGGGCGGCCGCTTCGGCAACGTGTTCCGCATCGCGCCGCCGATGTTGATCGAAGCCGACGAGATCGACCGGGGACTGGTCGCTTTCGGCAAGGCCCTCGAAGCAGCGGGCGCCCGCTGACGCCCACGGCACTTTTCACTTGGATCGCTACGACGCGTCGGCTATACCGTCGCCGCAAGCCCTACTTCCATTCCGGATCATCGGAGGAGACCACCATGACCCGCACCCTTCCCATCTTCGCCATTCTCGGCCTCACCCTCTCCCTGGCCATCGGCTGCCCCACCGCTATCGATGACACCGAGGAGCCCGAGGGCGACACCGACACCGACACCGACGCCGACACCGACACCGACACCGACACCGACACCGACACCGACGTGGGCACCACCTGCGCCGATGTCCAGAACTACGACGGGGTCTCCGAGGGCGACACCGTCACCCTCGGCAGCGTCTGCGTCACCTCCCAGGTCGCCAACAACGGCATGGGCTTCTTCGTCCAGGACGCTGGCGGCGGCGAGTGGTCCGGCATGTTCATCTACCTCGGCTCCGTCGAGGCGAGCGTGGCCGCTGGCGACCAGATCAGCGTCACCGGTGAGGTCACCGAGTACTACGAGCTCACCGAGATCTCGGTGATGGACGCTGGCGACATCGCCGTCACCGGCAGCTGCAGCCCCGAGACCACCACCCTCCAGGCCGCCCCCTCGGACTTCGAGCCCTACGAGTCCGTGCTCATCACCGCCCTCGACGTCAACGTCACGGGCGACGCCGACGAGTACGGTCAGCTCCCCACCGACTTTGGCGGCATGGCCATCGACGACATGTTCTACACCTACGAAGGCGGCTCCGGCGACAACCTCACCAGCATCACCGGTCCCCTGAACTACTCCTACGACGAGTACAAGATCGAGCCGCGCGACGCCTCCGACGTCGTCATGTAGCGATCTCCCGATATCGAGCCGACAGGCCCCCTCGCGGTTCTGTCGTAGGCGCCCGCCTTTCCCGGCATCGTTGGGATTCGGCGGGCGCTTTTATGGTTCGAGGCACTGGAATCCCAGCGCAGTTTGGCCTAAGGTGGCGCACGCCCGGAACCCATCCCCACGCCGGGCCCCCGAGGAGAACCATGAAGAACGCTTTCCTGCTCAGCCTACTCGCGCTCGGTCTGTCCATCGGCTGCGGTGACAAGGAAGACACCGGCCCGGTCGAGGGTGACACCGACACCGACACCGACGCCGACACCGACACCGATACCGACGCCGACGGCGACACCGACGCCGACACCGACGCCGACACCGACGCCGACACCGACGCCGACACC
>CAZHIK010000770.1:0-4771 GCA_964532635.1 uncultured Enterobacterales bacterium | reverse complement strand
ATGACACACCCCATGCCGGCTACTTCGAGCAAGTCTACAACGGCATGATCATGCTCCAGGCCATCCTGATGCATCACCTGGGGGTGACGCTGTGAACCCGTCCAACAAGCACCTGCTGATCCCCAAGATCGAAAGCGGCGTGGTCATCGACCATATCCCCGCTGGGCTCGGCCCCCGCATCGTCGAGCTCATCCACGCCCACGATGGCCTCGAAGACGCCATGGTCAGCCTGGGCCTGAACTACGGCAGCACCAAGATGGGCGCTAAGGACATGGTCAAGCTCCACGAGCACCCCCTGCCCGCATCGGTGCTCGAGCAGATCGCCCTGGTGGCTACGGGCGTGACCATCAAGCGGGTCGAGGGCTTCGACGTGGTCGAGCGCATCGTCATCCAGCCCCCCCGCAGCATCGTGGGCTTCGCGGTCTGCCGCAACCCCAACTGCGTCACCAACACCGAGCCGGGGGTCACCACCCGCTTCACCGCGGTGGACCCGCCCGCCCGCAAGTTCCGCTGCGCGTATTGCGAGAGGGTGTTCCGCCTGCGGGACATGCAGTTCGTGCAGCCCCGCACTGCCTGGGGCAGGGGGTGCTGATAGGCTCCCGTCTCCTCCCGTGACCGCCATCCTCCCGCTACTGCTTCTCCTGTCGAGTGAAGGCCTGACCAGCCCCCACTGCTCTGGCTGTGCGGAAGGTGCCGCGGTGATCCCCCGAGCTGCGGTCGCCTACGTGGGCCAGGTATCGAGCTTCGACGACAGCACCTGGAGCTATGAGCTGTGGGTCGAGGAGGTCCACCTCGGTGAGGTCGAAGGGAACAAGGTGACCTTGTCGCCGAATCCCATGGACGCCTGCCACCCCCGCCAGTTGGAGATCGGGAGCCGCTGGCTCGTGATGGCCAAGGATGGGGGTTGGCTGCCCTCTTGCTCCCGAGCCTTGGTTCAGCTGGAGCCAGGGGGCTCGAATCCGGACCTCTCCTCGCTGACCGAGCTGCTCGCCGACCACCAGCGCTGGGCCCACGCCAGCACAGCGTCGCTGGTGAACGAGTTCCAAGAGGCCGACACCGAAGCTCGCGCCAGTCTCCAGAGCCGCGTCGCCATGCGCGACGATCCCGAGGCCGAGGCGTTCTGGCTGCAGCGCCTGGCCGTGGAGCCGGCCTCGCTCTCGGTCACCGCCGCGGAGCGCGGCCTCATCGAAGCCGCGACCGACGACACCCTCGTCCGGCTGGTGGGTGAGCTGGGGCAGGAGCCCGTCCAGGACGACATCGTCCTGCAGGTGTTGAGACATCGACACCCCGAGACGGTCCGGGCGCCTCTGGCTGCGGTCTACGAGTCCTCGGATCTCGATCCGCTGCTGAAGCGGGAGCTGCTCGAGCTGCTCGAGATCGTCGGGCTCACATCGAGCCTGGCCCTGCGAATGCTCGACGGCGAGCAACCCGAGCGCTTCACCGCCCTCGAGGTGCTGACCGAGAGCCCCGACATGGCTTGCTTGGAGAAGGTCATCCAGCTCGCCACCGAAGGCAGCGGCCTGGCCGCTCAGGCCCTGCGCGACGGCTACCTGCGTCGGGACGCCACGCGGCCTGACAGTGCCGCGACGCTGTACGAGGCGCTGAAGGGTGGTGCGAGCTTCTCCCCGGACCTGCAGGGCACACTGGGTGAAGTCGCCGTGCTCGAGGGCGACATCGAGCTCGCCGAGGGCCTGCTGCGCGCCGCGCTCGAGGGTGCCACCGACGATGACATCCGCGCCCAGGCCTGCTACCGCCTGGCCTGGCTGCTGGCGGGCACAGGGCGCGTCGAGGAAGCCGCCGAGCTGGCCAGCCGTCTGCAGGGAAGCTGGGGGAAGCTGAGCATCTGCTCGCAGCGCTTGCCGTTGCTGTCTCACTGCCGCCGGATCAAAGCCGAGCGCGCGGCCGAGGTTCTTGCCGCCAGTCTCGAGGCCCCGCTGCGTCTCCACGCCCGTCCGCTCCCCCCCCACGAGGGTGAGCAGCGCTGGGAGCTGGCGCTGGAGCACAGGGGGGCGTCTCCGCTGGGGATCGAGGCCTACCCGGCCTCCGGTGGGAGCGGCTGGTGGCCTGCGCGGTCGCTCTGGGTCGATGGTGGTGGCGCTCCCTTCGTGGGGACCTGCAACGCGGTCTGCAAGGTGATTCGACCGGGAGAGTCGTGGCTCCTGCCCGTGGAGGTGCGGCCGTCACGCGCATCGACGGCGGAGCTGCACTTCGACGTCAAGCCCCACGATGGCGGTCCCGTCATCCCGGTGTGGACCCTGCTGGTCCCCGGCGATGCGGGCCCACCCGACAGCGCCGAGCCCCCGTCGCTCGAGTCCTGCCTGCCCCCAGAGACCGAGCGAGAGATCCTCGACCGTCCCTGTCCGCGTGCGGAGATGCAAGGCATCGATCCCGAGTGGATACCCTAGAGCGTGTCCCCAGCGCGCTTCGGCTCATCGAGAGCTCGGAGTCCTTTGGCGTCCTTCCACGGTTCATGAGGCTCCGAGGTCCGCTTCACCGAGCTGGTGCCCGGAGGAACAACGGGTCGAGCAGAATAGGCTCGGACGAGCCCGGGTGGCGAAGACGACGATGGATCGATGTCGATGAGCGCAAGGTTCAACAGGAAATGAAGCTCACAGGTGGGCTTGTCCCAGCTGGGGCAGATCTCCCGTTCTGGTACTTCATCGTAGACTTCGCCTGCTGAGAGGCAGGCATCACCTTGGACCACGAGATCCGGAGTGTTGTCCCCCCAGGTGTTGCCTGCAAGCAGGGCGGAGGCGTCATCGAGAACGAGACCAGCTCCGGCGTTGCCCGAAAGGGAGTTCCCCTCCAGCGCGAGGCCCGAGGTTCCATCCCAGCTCGTGAGTTCGGCTGCATAGACCCCGTCGCCGCATCGTAGGCCAGCTCCGTGAGGGATGCCGACACCCGCAGTGATGGTGTTGTCGGAGAGGAAATACGAGCCACCCCCGGAGAGCCAGACACCCCCAACGGCATGGTCGGAGATGGTGCTATCGGCGATGACCAGCGAGGGAGGGCCGATGTCCCACTGCTCCGCCGCAAAGACGCCCAGTCCGCCCCCAAGGTCTGCGCTCTCCTGGTTGCCGCTGATGGAGCAGGACGACAACTCCAGCGCGCCTTCCCCGATGGCGACAGCTCCTGCAAACTGGTTGTCGCGCAGTGAGCAGCCTGAACAGGCCAGCTGCGAGCCGTCGTGCAGCACATACAGCCCCGGACCTTCGTTGTCCCGAACCAGGAGCCCGGAGGCGCTGATGTCGGCCCCTTCATGGGCGGCGAGTCCCAGCGCCGCAGCGCCTCGTTCCCCGAAGCCCCTTGTCGTCCCCGTGATGGACGAATCGCGGATCGCGACCTGGGTGCCCGAGTCCCAGGCCAGGATCCCCACCGCGCCATTCCCGGAGATCTCGCAACCCTCGGCGACCAGCAGCATGCCGTCCATGACCTCGATGCCATATCCGACATCTCCGTTCCCATTCGGCAGTGTGTCTCGGACCAGGGTGTCCCGCAATGTGGCGCGGCTTCTCGAGCCGCCAGCGATCCCGATCAACGAGTTTCCGGCGACCTCGCAGTGCTCGGCGATCAGTTCGGCACCACCCCACACCTCGATGCCGTACCCATACTCTCCGTTTCCGTCTGGCACTGTGTCCTGGACGAGCGTGTCCCACAAGGCCACCTGTGTTCCCAGGCCAGCTGCCATGATCCCCGATGCCCTGTTTCCGGCGACCTCACAGCACACAGCCTGCATCGTCGCGCCGTACTGGACCCCAACGCCGTGCCCGTACTCTCCGTTCGAGTCCGAGAGGGTGTCCCGGATGACGGTGCCATGCAAGGTGACGTCTGTCCCCGGGTCAGCGGCCAAGATCCCTCCCACCCGGTTTCTGGCAAGCTCACAATCCTCGGCCAGGAGCGTCGCACCGGCGCTCACCTCGCCGCCGAATCCGTACAACCCTTCCCAGTCAGACAGTGTGTCCAGGATACGGCAGCTCCGCAGGATTGCTTGACTCCCGGGACCCGTGGCCGCGATCCCCATCCCTGCGTTCCCGGCAAGTTCGCAATCCTCTGCTATCAGTGTCGCCCCCCCTTCCACACCGATGCCGCAGCCCAGAGTTCCGACTCTGTCCAGCAGAGTGTCTCGGACATTGGTGCCGTGCAACGTGATCCGAGTGTCTGGGTCCATGGCCAGGATCCCCAGTGTGGTGTTCCCGCTGATCTCACACCCCTCGGCCGCCATCGTCGCGCCGTTCCCTGCCTGGAGACCGTATCCCAACACCTGGTCGCCCACTGGCGGCGTGATCTGGACTGCCGAGTCTCGCAGCGTGACGAGGGTTCCGGGGTCCGAGGCCATGATGCCGATCTGCGCTTCGCCATAGACCTCGCAGTCCTCGATCTCCAAGGACGCCCTTTCTTTGATCCCGATGCCATACCCGAACTCCCCGCTGGCATCCGTAGCCGTGTCCAGAATGCGGACATCGCGCAGAACGACCTGGGTTCCGGCATCCATGATTGCGATTCCCAGCGCCGTGCTTCCAGCAACCTCGCACCTCTCGGCCACCAGTTCGGCTCCGCCATCGACCTGGATGCCGAACCCGTTCTCCGCCATCCCGCGCTGGCGCGTGTCCCTGACCACGGTATCTGTGAGCCTGAGTTCGACACCCGAGTCCTGCGCGACGATGCCCGCAACCGAGTTCCCCGTGACCTCGCAGCCCTCCACTTCCAGCTCGGTCGGAGCAGTCGTGCTCCACCTGGCAGCACCGATTCCGATAAAGTCGCTCCGCTCCAC
>CAZHIK010000769.1:0-4775 GCA_964532635.1 uncultured Enterobacterales bacterium | reverse complement strand
CCTGATCTGAAACGCTCCCCCGGCGCAGGTGGCTACGACTTCGGCGGGCCCCGAGTCACAGCCGAACTTCCTTTGTTGTCACCTCCGGAAGTGACCGGAGGTGACACTTCAGCGGCTAATCCCCGCTCCGCAGCTCTACATGCTCTTCAGCGCAGTCCGCACCCGCTCGAGCCCTGCCACGACCTTGGCGGGATCGGCGGCGCCCACGGAAATCCGGAACCAGCCCGTCTCGTCTTCGAGGCCGAAGGCCTGGAAGGGGACCACCGCCAGGCCGGCGGTGTGGAGCAGGAAGCGACGAATGTCGTCGTTGCTGTCCAGTCTGTCACCCGCGGCGGTGCGGCGGCCGTGCAGATCGAAGCGCACGCTGAGGTAGATGCCACCCTCGGGGCGGATCAGGTCCACCGGAAGGCCTTCGTCCCGCATGGCTTCGATGGTCTCCACCAGCAGGCCAAGGCGCTCCCGCACGCCGGCGCGCATCACCGCGCGGTCGGCGGCTACGGTCTCGTGCTGGTCGAGATACCAGGCGGTGGCGCGCTGCTCGGGCCGCGGAGCGAAGCCACCCATGTGGCCGATCACCGACTTGAAGGCCTTGTGCAGGTGGGGCGGAACCACCGCCCAGCCCACCCGCAGACCGGTGGCCGCCAGGGACTTCGAGATGGCGTCGAGGTAGATGACGTACGGGGCCAGCTCGGGGACCAGGGCCAGGGGGTGGGTGTGGGGGCAGCCTTCGCCCGCGAGGGTCCAGTAGACCTGGTCGTACAGCATCATGCAGGGCGGACGACCGTCG
This sequence comes from uncultured Enterobacterales bacterium, assembly GCA_964532635.1. Classification (GTDB taxonomy): domain Bacteria; phylum Myxococcota_A; class UBA796; order UBA796; family JAFGLY01; genus CALDOK01. The sequence continues at coordinate 3,988 of CAZHIK010000769.1, read as the reverse complement.
CGCTCGCGCCGCAGGTTCTCCGCTAGCAGGGCCTGGCAGACGGGCCTAAGCTCCTCGGGTCGGTATGCGGTGCCGGTGGGGTTCAGCGGAGAGTTGAGCACCAGGATGCGGGCCTCGGGCAGCACCTGCTCGACCTGCTCCACCGTGGGCAGGAAGCGGGAGCTGGGGCGGCCGACCATCACCAGGCCGCGGCACTGGAACAGGTAGTCGTAGTACTGGGTGTTCCAGGAGGGCACGCCGTAGGCGAAGCCGTCGCCGGGCTGCAGGAAGGCCATGTAGGTGGCCCACATCAGCGGGCGGGCGCCGGCTCCGACCACCACCGACTCGGGGCCGAAGTCGATGCCGAGCTCGCGGGCGGCCTGGTCGGCGATGGCGCGCTTGAGCTCTGGGATGCCGTCGCTGGGCGTGTAGTTGGTCTGGCCAGCCTGGGCCTCGAGCACCATGCGCTCCATGAACGCCTTGGGCACCGGGAACTGCGCGGGCACGAAGTCACCGATGGTGAGGTTGCAGACCTCTTCGCCACGGGCCTGCAGGGCCCACACTTCTGAGGCCACTGCGCGGATCTTGGAGTCCTCCATGCCCAGCGCGAGGGGACTCAGGCTGCGCTCGGCAAGGGCAGCGGCCTGGTCGGGAGAGGGGAGGAAGGAAGCGGGGGACGGGCTCATGGAACCTCCGGTTGGCTGAGCGTCGTATGTCTGCTCTAGCCGAGCCGACCCCGCTGGGTGGAATGACCGCGGACAGGTTCGGGGCAGGGGAGGTGGCAGCTGTGGGATATGCTCCCTCACCATGTGCCAGGACACCATCATCGCGGAGCTCGGCGACCTGGTCTTCCTGCGCAAGCGCGCCGGAGAGCCGGTCTTTCCACCCCACGCCCAGCCTGATGGGGACTGCCTGCTGGCGCGCTGGCTGGCCCTGCGGCCAGGGCTGGCCGAGATCGGCTGGCCTGTGGGCTTCGAGGGCGGCATCGCCCACCGGCTCGACAGCTCCACCTCTGGCATCGTCGTGGCCTGCACCAGCGTGGAGTCGCTCCGAGATCTGCGGCTCGAGTTCGGTGCGGGAACGCTGCGCAAGGTCTACCGCCTGGTGTCCACCAAGCAGGTCCCCTGGAGCCGCCACGAAGTCCGGGTGCCCATCGCCCACGACCGCCGTCGGCGGGCGCGCATGGTGGTGCAGCGGGGCGGCAACACGCCTCACCGAGGCCGATGGTACCCTGCCTCCACCGCCCTCGAGCGGCTGGGGACTGGCTGCTGGCGAGCGGTGATCCACACTGGGGTCACCCATCAGATCCGGGTGCACGCTGCCTTCGCGGGGATCGCGTTGGCCGGGGATCGCCTCTACGGGGGAGGAGGCCTGCCCGAGGGTGTCCAGCCTCCTGCTGGGGCGAGCTTCATGCTCCACCATGAGCGCATCGTGGGCCCCGACTGGTCCAGCCCGGAGCTCGAGATCCCCGGCTGGTGGGGGCGCTATGGCTCGGGCTCGTCGTCGTAGCGCACCTCGAGGATCTCCACGCTGCGGCGACCGCCGGGGGCGTGGATCACAGCCTCGTCTCCCTCTTCCTTGCCGATCAGCGCTCGGCCGATGGGGGAGCGGTAGCTGATGCGTCCGGCCTTGACGTCGGCCTCGTCGACCCCGACCAGGACGTAGGTGGCCTCGCGGCCCTGTTCGTCTTCGACCACTACCGTGGCGCCGAAGCGGACGCGATCGCCCGCCACGTCGGAAGGGCGGATCACCTCGACCGACTCGATGCGGTTGCGCAGGTAGCGCATGCGCCGGTCGATCTCCCTGAGGCGCTTCTTGCCGTAGATGTACTCGGCGTTCTCGGAGCGATCGCCGAGGGAGGCAGCATAGGCCACCTCCGCGGTGATCCGCGGACGCTCGGTCTTGAAGAGCCAGTCGTACTCTTCGGTGAGCTGCCGGTAGCCGGAAGCGGTGATGTAGTCGGGCATGTCAGGGCCGCCTGGTGCGCCGGAGCGCGACGCCGAGGGCGAGCCCGAGGAGCATCAGGAGCCCGGATCGGGTGGAGCCGCGGGGCTGAGCGGCGCAGTTGCAGGCGCCGTGGATCCCCGGCTCCCAGGGCTCGAGGGGCGGTCCGTCGAGCTCGCTGTCCGTGCAGAACTCGTCGATGTCGCCGTCGCAGTCGTTGTCCAGCCCGTCGCATGTTTCGTCGGCGCCGGGGTGGGTCTCAGGCTGTTCGTCGTCGCAGTCCCCGCCTCCGGACGCCGGGGCGGGGTGGCCGTCACCGTCGACGTCGTACAGGTCTACGCCGTCGCAGTCCTGATCGATGAAGTCGTCGGGCTGCTCGGGGCTGGTGGGGGAGATGGAGATGTCGTCGTCGCGGCAGTCCATGTCGAGGGCGGTGACACCGTCGCTGTCCGCGTCCTGGACGAGGCCATCGCCGTCGGTGTCGCCGTCACAGTCCGAGTCGATGCCGTCGATGCTGTCGACCATGTCCGGGTGGACGTTGGCGCGTGTGTCGTCGCAGTCGCCGTCGGCCACGGTGAACCCATCCCCGTCGGCGTCGGCTCCGGCGTCGCCGTCGGCCACGCCGTTGCAGTCGTGATCGACGCCGTCGGAGCCCTGCTCCTCGGCGCCGGGGTTCCGGGTCTCGTCACCGTCGTCGCAGTCGCCCTCGAGCTCGGTGTAGCCGTCGCCGTCGTCGTCGAAGTACCAGGTGCCCTCGTCGATGGTACCGTCGCAGTCGTTGTCGGCGCCGTCGGCGAGCTCCGGAGCGTCGGGGTAGGTCGCGCTGTTGTGCTCTTCGCAGTCGCCTTCCTCGGCGGCCCAGCCGTCACCGTCGAGATCGTCGTACTCGGGATCGGGGCCGGTGTCCTCGGGGGGCGGGACGTCGTCGATCTCGCCGTTGCAGTCGTTGTCGATGCCGTCTTCGACCTCTTCGGCGTGCAGGTTGGCCGCGGGTTCGTCGTCGTCACAGTCGAAGAAGATGGGGATCCCGTCGGCGTCGCTGTCGGTCCAGCCGCCGGCGAGGCCGCCCAGGGGGCCGATGTCGGCGGTGGACTTGTCGAGGTCCACGCCATCGCCGGCGTCCACCAGGGGAGAGCCGGAGCGGGGCTCGAGGTCCACCAGGGGAGGCCGCAGCTCGCTGGACCACAGGGTGAAGAGGGGGGAGGTGGCCTGGATGTCGTGGAAGTCCAGGGGATTGCAGCCGCTGGTGTCAGGGCTGTCGTCCAGGACCGCCCACCCGACGTGCACGGTGTTCTCCTGGCAGTCCGCCGCCAGCGAGTTGCCCGCGAGCACGGCCTCGTAGAAGGTGTGGTCGGCGTGGGAAAGCAGCCCCACCGTGCTCGCCCCGAGGGCTGCCAGGTGTTGGAGATCGGCCTGGGCGGAGACCTCGAAGCCCGTGGTGCCTCCGAAGCTGACCAGGTTGGCGTAGACACCGCCCGTGCTGATGACGAAGCCGGTCTCCGCAGGGTCGATGGCGACGGCGCGCTGCACGGTGGGCTCGCCGCCCCCCGAGAAGGAGAAGGCGTGGGTGCCCGCGTCGTAGACCGCGACCTCTGTGATGGTGGGGCTGTTGGAGAACACGGTGACGCCCAGGGTCCCCGGAGCCACGACGGCGCACTGCTCGACGGTGGCGTTGTCTCCCAGGAGCCGGATCCCCGCTTGCGGGGCGTTGATCACGGTGAGGCCCCGCACCGTGCCGTTGTTGATCCCGATGACGTAGGTGCTGGAGTCGCTGCCGTCGATGAACACGGTGCCCAAGCCATGCTCGGCCTGGACGGTGGGCCCGTTGGACAGCCAGAGGGTCTCGATGTAGGTGCCAGGGCTGACGGTAATGGTGTCGCTCCACCCTGCCGCGCTCAGCGCCTCGCTGATGGTGGCGAAGTCGCCGTGGGAGCCGACGGTGTACTCGTCGGCCAGCGCGCACGGGATGAGCAGCAGGAGAGGGACCATGGACCGGTAAGCTCCGGTAGCCCTATATCAGGCTCGCACCGTCTCGGTCGCCTCGACGACGGTCTCGGTCTCGTCC
>CAZHIK010000768.1:0-4785 GCA_964532635.1 uncultured Enterobacterales bacterium | reverse complement strand
GCAGCCTGGTTCGTGTTCGACGCTCTGGGCTTCGCCATCGTGCTACCCGCCACCGTCCTGGCTTCCATGATCGCCTCGGCGGTGCCGGCCTGGCGGGCCTCCCGCGGCGCCCTGTCCCGCACCCTGGCTGGCCTGGGCCTGCTGATCGCGGTGGGCCTGTGGGCCCCGGAGGCTCTCGCAGAGCCCGTGGCCGAGGCCCGGGCCCTGCTCCAGGGTGCCGACGCCGCACGAGCCGTTCCCGCCGAACAACTCTGCACGCTGGACCTGGAGATCCAGGACGGGACCCACACGGTGGGCTGGCGACTCCTCCTACATGGCGAACACACCCTGGCCGTGACCACCAGCCTCGAGGCGGGCAGGCGCCAGGCGGTGCTCAGGGAGGGGAACGAGACCTGGTTCTGGACCGAGGCCATGCGCCGTCCCCTGCGAGTAGGTGCGGGCCAGCCCGTGCAGGCCCGCGTGGCCCTGGCCGAGGTGCTGGCGCCGCGGCTGACCGAGACCTGGGCCCCCACCGGACTCACCGCGCACGAGGGTGTCCGCACGGTGACGGCCGAGGCCATCCCCGGAGGGCCCGCCACCTGGGCCACGGCCGAACTGGACTTCGACGCCCAAGGCAGGCTGACCACCGCACGCTTCCACGCCCCCAGCGGCAAGCTGGCCCGAGAGGCCTTCTTCACTTGGCAAGACGGTGCGCTGCTCGACACCGAGATCCGGGATCCCCGCCGTCTCGAAGGGAGCGCGCACATCCGCAGCGGCCTGCCGAGCTGTGGGCCCGGAACGTGGCCCGCCTCACAACAGGACTTCCTGGCGGTGGCCATCGGCCTGGTGGAATCGGGATAACAGGCCATCCGAGGTGAATCCGTGAAGATCGACGATGTCCCCCAGGACGATGGCTCTTGCTACGGCGATATCCGTCGCCTCACCTACGCGGTGGGCGAGGACGGCCGCTACCAGGGCGTACCCACAAAGGGCTGGCGCGGCGAGATCGACGCCACCAACGTGGCTATCGAGCTGGCCAACGAGCGCATCCGGGACACCTGGCAGCGGGTGCGAGCCGGTGAGCTGTCGCCCCTTGCCTACCACCTCGAGTTCGCCCGCATGACCCCTGGCCTACTGGCCATGGACGCCGGGGTGTGGGCCTGGCGGGTCAAGCGCCACCTGAGGCCCGCGATCTTCGCCAAGCTCTCCCCCACCCTGCTGGCCCGCTACGCCGAGGTGCTGGGCACGGACGTGGACACCCTGCGCAGCCTGCCCGAGCAGCCGGAGGCCCTATGAGCAGCATCAGCGCCACAGCCGATCGAGACGCCCCCGTCACCGCCATTACCCGAAGAGCGCCCGTAGCCCTGGGCAAGGTCCACGGTGAGTTCGAGCACCTGCACGCGGCCCACTGCGAGAGCGGTGTGACCGCCAAGTTGCTGGCCGATGCGGGCCACCCCATCAGCGAGCCCATGGCCTTCGGCGTGGGCGGGGGCCTGTTCTTCGCCCACATCCCATTCGCCAAGGTGATGGGCCTGCCGCTGACCACTTTCCGCAGCTTCCCAGGCACACTGTTCAGCGCCGCCAACAAGCGGCTGGGTGTGCGCTTCGCCGCTGAGAGCTTCCGCAGCCCCGACGCGGGCATGCGGCGGCTCGACGCCCTGGTCGACAGCGGCAAGCGTGTGGGCCTGCAGGTCAACATCTTCTGGCTCGACTACATCCCCCGCCAGCTGCGCATCCACTTCAACGCCCACAACCTGATCGTGGTGGAGCGCCGGGGCGACCGCTACCTGGTGAGCGATCCGGTGGTCGAAGAGCTGTACGAGTGCAGCGCGGTGTCCCTGCGCCGGGCCCGCTTCTCAGGAGGTGCGAGTCTGCTGGGAAAGGGCAGGCTGTACTATCCGGCCCAACTGCCCGAGAAGCTCGAGCTCGAGCGCGCCGTGATGGGTGGACTGCGCCAAGCCTGCCACCGCATGCTGCGCATCCCGCGATTCATCCCCTGGTTCGGCGCCCAGGGCATCGGCCACCTGGCCCGCCAGGTGGAGCGCTGGCCCGCCCAGCAGGGCGAGGAGCGGGCCCGGGAGTGGATCGCCAGCATCGTGCGCATGCAGGAGGAGATCGGCACCGGTGGCGCTGGCTTTCGCTACCTCTTCGGCGCCTTCTTGCAGCAGGCCGGCGACGCCCTCGAGTGGCCCGAGCTCCGAGACATGTCCCAGGGGGCCACCGAGGTGGGGGACCACTGGCGCCGCTGGGCCCTGCACGCCAGCCGCATGGCCCGGGGCAAGCCCAGCCAGGGCTGGGCCGAGCTGGCTGAGGGCCTGCGGGAGATGGAGGCCCGCGAGCGGGCCTTCATGCAGAAGCTCGACGTGGTGAGGACCGCTGGACGGCCGGGCTAGTAGACGTCGGCCCAGCCGAGCCAGAAGTAGGTGTAGTAGTAGCCGGGGTAGCCGTAGTCGCTGAGCTCGAGGTCTTCGATGCCGGTGGAGTAGTCGAAGCGGGCGCCGTCGAAGCTGGCGTAGGTCCAGGCACCCCAGCTGCCGCCGTACTCCATCAGGAGCATCCCGCCGTAGCCGTAGTAGTCATCGGTGTAGCCATAGACGTAGCTGGCATCCCCCATGCCGTGGCAGGTGCCGTCGTCCTCGGACATGGTCTCGTCGTAGTCCATGAAGACGTCGAAGGCCCACTCACAGCCCGAGCAGGGGGTGTAGGGGGTGCCCGAGGCCTCCCAGACCAGGCTGCAGTTGCGGTCGCCCGGGGTCTCGAGGAACGCGTACTCGAAGAACTCGACGCCCTCGTAGTGGTCGTAGTCCACGTCAGCGTCGGTGTCGGCATCCGCGTCGGCGTCGGCGTCGGAATCGGCGTCGGCGTCGGCGTCGGCGTCGGCGTCGGCGTCGGCGTCGGCGTCGGCGTCGGTGTCGGTGTCGCTGTCGGCGTCGGTGTCGGTGTCGGTGTCGCCCTCGGAGCACTCGCCCGCGCAGTCGGGGTCGTCGCAGTCGTACAGGCCGTCGCCGTCGTTGTCCCCACCGTCATCACACTCCCCAGGGTAGGATCCCTCGGGCTGGGAGCAGCCGGCGCAGACGAGCAGGATGGAGACGAGAAGCAGACGAGACATGATGTACCCCTTCGAGTGTTGGACCCAACCAGGCTACCGCAGTCCTCGGCAGATGGACAGGGCGCGACGAGGTAGGATGCTCAGGAAGCGAGGAAGCGAGCCATGAAATATGTGAACACCGCCCTCATTGCCCTGCTCCTCTGCGCCGGATGCGGCGCGGAGCAACCGCAGCAGCCCGCCGCCCCCCAGCCGACGACCCTGCCCGCAGAGGCCACCCAGGCCCTGGCGGATGCCCTACCCCCGGAGTCCGACCTGCCCCCCATGAACGCCGGCACCTGGTCCCTGGCCTGCGGTGCCGCCCTCGAGCTCGAGGCCGCCGGGCCACTGCAGCTGCTGGAGCGTGCGGGCCTGCGCCCCCTCGGAGGCCAGGCGATGGGAGCGCCAGCACTGGACGAGGCCCACCGCCGCATCGCATGGAGCCACGCGCCCGTGGCCCGACCCGAGACTGTGGTGAGCGTGACCTCCTGCGACGGTGATTCCGGCTGGGGCGAGCCTCGCACCATTGTGGAGGGTGCGGGCTCACCCGACCGCGTGGCCATCAGCCCCGACGGCGCGTGGGTGGTCTGGGTGTCGGGGGCCAGCGGCGTGGCCGCGCTGTGGGCGGCGCCCTTCGGGGGCGGAGACCCGGTGCAGCTCACGAGCCGTGGCGTGGACCGCAGCCAAGCCTCCCCCGGCTCCCCACCTACCGGCTTCGTGGCCCCGCCCCACCAGGGCCCGCCCACCGTGGTGCTGGGCGACGACGGAACCTACCGAGCGGTCTGGCAGACCCCTGACGGCGAGCACAGCGTGGAGCTGCCACGATGATCCCGATCCTGCTGCTGCTATCCTTGCCCGCACAGGCCCAGGACTACAGCTTCCCCACCTCCGCGGCCGACTACGGCAACTTCTACGTCACCGCCTACTACGACCACGACGGCGATGACTGGAACTGCGGCAGCTACCAGTACTCGGGCCATCGGGGCAACGACTACGGTGTAGGCTCGTGGACGGGCATGGACGCCGGGCAAGACTTGGTGGCGGCCGCCGACGGTACCGTGGTCTACGCCAACGACGGAGAGTACGATCGCTGCGACTCCGGCGACTGTGAGGGGGGCAGCGGCTACGGCAACTACGTCAAGCTCCAGCACGACGACGGCAAGTACACCTACTACGCCCACATGAAGCAGTGGTCGGTGGCGGTCTCGAGCGGCGACCGCGTCACCTGCGGGACCCACCTGGGGCAGGTGGGCTCCAGCGGGTACTCCACCGGCCCCCACCTGCACTTCGAGGTGCGCGAGTCCTCGGGCTCCCAGTCCGACCCCTTCGACGGTGACTGCTCCCATCCGCCCAGCTACTGGGTGGCCCAGGGCTCCTACATGGGCATGCCCGGCCTGTCCTGCGAGAGCGGGGAGCCCTGCGAGCCATCGAGCCGCCTGCGCTGTGGCGACAGCATCGACACGCGCAACGACGGCGCCGGCTCCACCGACGACCACGCCTACTACGGCTGCTCGGAGTGGTCGTACACCGGCCCGGAGCTGGTGTGGTGGTTCAGCACTTCCCTGTCCGAGACGGTGTCCATCTCCCTGAACGGCCACAGCGACGACCTGGACCTGTACGTGCTGGGCTCCACCGCCTGCGACGGCTCGGACTGCCTGGCCTACTCGGACAACTCCGAGACCGAGGCGGAGTCCCTGAGCTTCGAGGCCAGCGCTGGCACC
>CAZHIK010000767.1:0-4798 GCA_964532635.1 uncultured Enterobacterales bacterium | reverse complement strand
GCGGGGTAGACCGACCCGTGAAACTGGAGCCGCTACCCTCGGCGGCGCCTTGGCATGAAGTCGTTGCCGGGCGGGTCATCAGGCTCGTCGGACGGTGTGAGGAATGGGCTCAGGTGGAGGACCCTGCGCTGTTCGAACCCCACCGCGAACACGTCGATGATGGCTTCAATCTCGTCGTCTCGTCGGCCGCAAAGTGGTTCGAGCGCGGCTCGTAGGCCAGCATCGTCATCCACCCTTCGCCCCGCCCGGCAGTCTTCTAGCATTCTCACGAATCCACCCCACCGGAAGTAGCGCACGTCCCGCAGGGCTCGGGTGTCCAGGCGGCGAGTGCGGGGCATCCTGTCGGGGGCCACGATGACCTGTTTGTGAAGAGCCAGGCGGTGTTCGCGTCCCTTGCGCAGTTCCGACAGGGAGTAGAACACCCAGTCTCCCAGCACCTGCAGATCATCGAGCTGTCGCTGTCCGATCTCCCAGTAGTCCTCTCCGTTCCCGTACAGGCGTTTGTACTGGAGGCCGAAGATCTTGGCGAACTTGGCGGAGTAGAACAGGTAGTCTGCCGGCAGATGTCGCTCAGACAGCTGGGAGAGCGGGAAGGTTAGAACCTCGCACCCGGCATCCATGAAGTAGTCTTCGACCGCTCTGCTGGTCCAGTACTCGGTCTGGCGCTCGAGAAGGTAGGGGGGCAAGGAATCCTCCGTCGATCTACAGGCGCAGATCGCGGGCCAGTTGCTGACGAAGCGCCTGTACTTGCTCCCGATCCTCGATCACTACCCCCATCTCTCGCCGGATCCCGCGCCCTGGCCGGGGGTTGTAGGACAAGAAGTTGAAGCTGGTGACGATGGCGTAGCGTCCATCGCAGATCACGATCTTCTCATGCGTGTTGCCGATCTCGACGGTGCGCAGCCGCCCCCTGTTGCGGTTCCCCAGGGAGTTCAAGCGGCGGAGCGCCGCGCGCTGGTTGCGTGCCTTTCGGTCCTGCTGCCCCTGGTCGCGCTCGATCCCGTATCCCACGATGACACGGAGGCCCCTGTTGCGCTGCAGGGCGTTCTGGAGCCATCCGAGCAGCTCGTTGTCCACGGCATCAGTGCGTAGCCATGGAGAGACGATGATCAGCTCCTTGCGCGCGTCCTTGATGGCATCCTGTAGGGCCTCTCGGTGTTCGGCGCCTTGTAGGACTCGGGACCTCGGAGATTGTACGACCTCTTCCGCGACTGTGTGGACGCGGTGCCCCGCGCGGCTCACCTCGACTGGGCGCGGTTCGCGCTCCAAGGGCAGGATCTCGACGCCATCTGCCTGCATCTTGCGTAGCGAGTCCGAGATTTCCTCCACCTCGCCGCCTTGGTACATCAAGCGCCATGCCCACTCTTCTCGCTCGGGTTGAAACCAAACCTCCAGCTCAGCCGGTCTCCACGCGGGAAACGCGGAGCGGGCGGTCAAGCGTATGATGTCCCGCTGGGGGAGCTTCCCCTTGCCCTCGTCGATGGGCAGGCCGAAGCGGTCCAGTAGCTCCTGGACTTCGCCGTGCCTGATCTCCACGTCGAGCGGACGCAGCTCCAAGGGGTTGGGAAGGGCGTGCAGTCCACGGCTGCGAGCCTCCTTTAGTGAGAGCACCTCGTCCTTGAAGCTCCACACGAAGGTGTTGCTGTACGGGTCGTGACGGATCCACATGTCGTCGTAGGTACGCTCGACTTTGACTCTCTCCTCGGTGAGTGCTTGCTGCCCGAGCGGGGTGATGGCGAGGCCGTCGATGTGCCGAAGCAGACCCTTCGTCAGCAGCTCCACAATGGTTCGGGGAACGATGACACCAGCATCCACCCCCATGAGGCGAGTGATCTCCGTAGGATCGAGCACTCCGGTGTTGATGAGGCCCAGCACGGTCTCTTCTGCCAGGGTCAGGCGACGGTCGCAGGAAACGGTGAGGTCGGTCTTCCAGACCGTGTGTGCGAGGGCCACGGACTTGACGGCCACTCGGTCGTAGCCCTCGGCCAGAAGTTTACGGCTGCGGTCAAGGCTCATCGTCGCACCTCCACCGGCTGGATGTTCCCAGGTGGGATCGCGGTGACGATCTTCCTGATCTGGGGGCTCTGGAGAGCCGTTTCCTTGTGACCGAAGATGAGTAGGAGCCGACGTGCTCGTGAGAGTGCCACGTTGAGGCGGCGGCGGTCCGATACGAAGCGGAGCTTGGCCGTGTTGGCCCTCACCATCGAGTAGACGATGATGTCGTCCTGCTTGCCCTGGAAGGCGTCCACGGTGTCGATCCTGATGTTCAGGTTGCGCCAGCGCTTCACGGATCCCGGACGTACGCGCTCACGAAGCTTCTCGGCCTGGCGCGCATAGGCCGCGATCACGCCTACGGAGTAGGTGACGCTCTTCTGGCGGCATTCTCGTTCGATGCTGTCAAGCTGCTGCTCGATGGCCAGCACTTCTTCGTGGTTCCACCAGCTGGTCTCCCCGCGTGTCTGACGTTCGCGGCCATGGCGGACGTCGAGCCAGAAGACCCGATGCTCGCCCTCGAAGCGGTCCAGGTCCAGCCCGCGCTTTCCATTGGGGACTCCTGTCTCCAGGCCAATGTCCGGGTAGAAGATGCCGCCGACGAGCTCGCCGATGGAGCGGTGCATCCTGAACTGCCGACGCAGGGCCTCCCGGTTGTCGGCGGGCATCCGCACGAACAGGCGCTCGAAGAGGGAACGACGTGCTGCCTCGGGATCGATGTCGGCTTCCTTTAGATCCTCCTCGGTCTCGGTGTCGAGGAATGGCGGAAGCTGGCGGTGGTCGCCAACCAAGATGAACCGCTTCCCAGTCACGAGAGCAACGAGCAGCTCGGCCGGGGTCGCCCGGGCGGCCTCGTCGATGATCACCCAGTCGAACCGCACGTCGCGGAGCAGGCGCCAGAGGACTGGTACGCGCAGGCACGTCATGCCATGCACCTGGACAGATTCGGCGTAGTCCTGCTTGACGTCGGGGAGGAAGGGAGCCTGCTCCTGCCACTTGGCGAGCACCGCTGCGGCCTCGTCATTGAGTGCTTCTGCTCTGCTGCTTGCAGTCGCGTCTCGGCTCCGCGCCACGGTCTCCTTCGCCCACCTCTCGAACTCCACATCGAAGCCGATGTTGGGGTTCGCAGCCATCGCGCGCTGACTGGCGTCGCGCACGATGCGCCAGCGAGTGCCGAGCCCAGAGGATAGTTCGCGCACGCCGTCGACGGCGTTGTTGACAGCTTCGTTGGCCTGGGAGGTGAGCAAGATGCGAGCATCCGGCTGCTGCCGCAGAATCTGCGCCATCGTCTCGGAGATGATGGTCGTCTTGCCGGTGCCGGGTGGGCCCTGGATCAAGAAGAAGTCCTGGGCGGCCAGCGCGCGGCCGACCAGGTTGGCGATGAAGTCACCTGGCTCGAGGTCCTGGATCAACTCGATGGGCGGGCGTTCGTTGAGGGTGTTCCTCTCCGGGTGGAGCAACAGCTCGGCCAGCCTGGGGTTCACGGCAGCGTCATCGAGATAGGCCGTTATCGCCTTCTCCTGGCGCTCCAGGGCGGCCTCCAAGGCAACATCGTGGCAGGCGATGATCCCCTCGGAGTCGATGGTGGTCTTGCGCCTGAGCTTCAGGGTGAGCATTCGGGATCCAGGGTCGTATCCGTGGGCTCTCGCGAACTGTTTGCCCCTCCAGAGGAAGACCGAGTCGGAGCTGAGGCTGTCGGCCCAGCTTCCAGAGATGACCTCCTCGAACTCGGCGGCCTCTTCGTCGGTGTCGCCTGCTGCCGTGCTGGTCCTCACGCCCAGGACATGCAGCTGGAGGTACTGCCCAGAGGCGGTGTGTCGGCCCGAGCGGCGGCGTGGTTCTCGCTCCTTGGCGGGTGACAGAGAGGCCAATTGGCGCTTCCAGTCCGGCAGATCCTCGTCGTCCTGCGCTACATTGTCGGGCTCATCCACGGAGTAGCGCACTTCGAGCGTCGTCATGCGCTCGCGCTGCTTCTCGAGGATGAACCTGGCGATGAACAGCGCGTCTTCACGCTTGCGTCGCTCTTCGCGCTCCCGCTCTCGTCGTTGGTAGTCCTCCCATGCGAGGTCGATGAGCGCCTGTGCGCTGCCGTCACCCGGCTCGAGCATGAACGGGGCGTGGACAGCATCCTCTCTCTTGCGGGCGTGCGTACCGGGATGCTGGCGGAAGAGGTTCACGAGAACGAGCTTGTCTGGTACCCACCTGTCAGGCCGGAAGATCCCCTGGAGAGATCGGCCCAGGATGAGAACCGCGTAGTTGTCCCCGTCCTCGTCGGGCTCGTAGACGGCGCGCGGTCCCGTGTTGAGATCATCGAGGGCGGTCTCGAAACTGTCGAGTGCCAGCTCTCTGACCTGGTTCCGCGCGTGGTTGGTCACACGGATGTGCAGCGGTTCACGCTCGGTCAGGGCGTCGAGAGCTTCTCGGAGAGCGAGCTCGACCTCGGCGACGTGAGGCCGGGAGGATGGTGCCGCCTGCAGGAGCTTGAACAAGGTCGTGCGTAGCCGACCGGCGGACTCCCCGTCGCCAAACATGGTGTCGAGTGGCGCGAGAAAGGAAGCGAGGTTGTCGTGGGCGAGGTCAGCCAGCGGCAGTTGCCATGTCAACATGCAGGCAGCGACGACGCCGAAGGCGTGTAGGTCGGCGGGGAAGCTCGTCTCCCTCCCCAGCACCTGTTCGGGCGCGGCATATGGGCGCGTGTAGAACGAGCGAAGCGTGGTTCCGACCTCGCTAGAGGCGTAGTTCTCCAGGATGCGCGCGATGCCGAAGTCGACCAGCATCAAGCGACTGGTTTCGTGATCGAGCAGGA
>CAZHIK010000766.1:2356-4800 GCA_964532635.1 uncultured Enterobacterales bacterium | reverse complement strand
AGCCTCCCGGGAAGGGGCGCGGGGAGCGCGACCTGGCAGCCCTGCGCGACAAGTCCCCCGAGGTGAAGCTGGTCTCGGCGGCCGACAAGCTCCACAACGTCATCTCCTGCGTGAACGACTACAGGCTCGAGGGGGAGCACCTGTTCGAACGCTTCAGGGGTGGTCGCCAGGGCACGCTGTGGTACTTCCGTGAGGTGGTCACCGCCCTCCGCCACGACTGGCCCCACCCCATCATGGTCCCGCTCGAGGCCCGGGTGGCCGAGCTGCACCGGCTGGCCTCGGAACCCTACGCTCCGGTGCTCTGATGGCCCACCCACCCCTGCCCAAGCTTCCCTCGCGCTACCGCGTCGAGTCGCTGATCGGCGAAGGCGCCACAGGCACGGTCTACGGCACTTGGGATCGTCTGCTGGGCATCGACGTCGCGGTCAAGGTGGTGCGACGCAACCTGGCCGTGCATCGCCGCTTCCGGGCCCGCTTCGCTCGGGAAGTGGCCATGACCGCTCGCATCGGCCACCCCAACCTGGTCCCCATCTACGACAGCGGCAAGACCAGCGACGACCAACCCTTCGTCGTGATGGCCTACGCCAACGCTGGCAGCATGGAGGAGCACCTCGGCTCCGGTGCCAACCTCGAGGAGATGCTCCGGCTCTTCGACGAAGTGCTGGCGGCCCTGGCCCCGCTGCACTCACGGGGCCTGGTGCACCAGGATCTCAAGCCCCCCAACGTGCTGCTGTACCGCGACGCCGAGGCCTCGGGCGACGACCGCCTGCACGCCTGGGTCAGCGACCTGGGAGAAGCCCACGCCCTGAGCGTGCTGGCCCACGATCCGCGCGGGGTTGGCGGCACCCCGGCCTACATGGCCCCCGAGCAGCTGGCCCAGAAGCCTCAGGAGATGGGGCCATGGACCGACCTGTACGCCGTGGGCTTGATGCTCTGGGAGGCCATCTGTGGGGTGCGCCCCCACCCGGCCCAGGGTCGCCGAGAGCTGCTCGAGGAGCGCACGAAGCCCCCTCCGGTCCCCACCTTCACCGACGGGAAGCCCATCCCAGGAGCCCTCGAGGAGATCCTCGAGAACCTGCTGGATCCCGAGCCACGACAGCGCTACGATCGCGCGGCAGACGTGCGCAGGATCCTCAGACGCGCCGTGACCCAGGTCGAGAGCTCCATCCGGCGCAGGCCCATGGAGCTCCGGGGATCGAGCCCGACCTCCGCTGGCCCCTCCCTGAGCTCCGGCGACGCCCCCCTGGACGGCGCCACCTTCCGCCACGCGCCAGACTCCGGCGGCGTGCGCTGGAACCTGGTTCCACCCGATCCGCTGCCGGATGGGGTTCCCCCCGCCATGGACCGCAGCAACGAGGCCCGGGCCAGCCTCAGCTTGCTGGCCCTGCGCGAGCTGCCGCTGGTGGGAAGGTCCGCCCTTCGGCAGGTGATCTGGGATGTCGCCAGGGCGGTCGTGGAGCGCCAGGAGCCCGGCGTGGTGGTGCTGGTGGGCGACAGCGGCACCGGCAAGACCCGCTTGGTGGAGTCGGTGGCCAAGCCCCTGGATGAACAAGGCTACATGGAGGTCGTCCGGCTGCGCTACCACTGGCCTCCCGGCCTCGACGACGGCTACCGCGGGGCGGTCACCCAGCTGCTCGCACCGTGGCACGACTCCCGTGAAGAGCTCGAGTCCCGCCTGGCCCGCTGGCTCTCCCGCGACCGTGGCGCGAGCCCCGAAGCCGTGGCGCCCGAAGCGTCCGTGCTGGCCCGCTGGTGCGGTCACAGCAAGCCGGGCGAGCCCTCCCTCAACGCCGCCGTGGGGCTGGCCTTCCTCTACCGCCACCTCGACGCCAGGGCCTGGCGCGGAGGCGCGTGCCTGGTGCTCGACGACGTGCACCGCGCCACCTTCGAGGGCGACGGGCTGGCCATCGCCCAGTCCCTGCTGGACCGCTCGGTGGGCGAGCGTCCGGTGCTGGTGCTGGCCACCGTGGCTGCGGAATCCCTCAAGCAGAGCGAGACCCTTCGCGAGTCGCTGCGCCGGATCGAGCAGCGAGGGGCCATCGTGCTGCAGGTGCCTCCGCTCACCCTCGACGAGACCCGCCGCGTGCTCGACGAAGCGCTGCTGCTCGACACCTCCCTGGCCGACGAGGTCGCCCAGATCTGCTCGGGCAACCCGCTGGCGGTGAGCCTGCTGCTGCGGGACTGGGCCGCCAGGGACATGCTGGAGCTCACCCCGAGCGGTGTGTTCCGGCTGTCGGCCAAGGCCTCTCGCGAAGACGCTGTACCCGACAACATCGAACAGCTCTACGTGCGCCGCCTCCAGGCTGCAGTGAAGGTCAGTGAAGATCCCGCAGCCTCCGCCGAAGCCCTCGCCGCCACGGCTCTCGCCGGCCAGGAGCCCCCCAGCGCACTGATCCGCGGCATCTCCGAGATCATGACCATCGGCGTATCCAGCGCGCCGAGCG
>CAZHIK010000766.1:0-2346 GCA_964532635.1 uncultured Enterobacterales bacterium | reverse complement strand
GCATCTCCGAGACCGGACTGGACGGCCTGCTGGCCACCGGCGTGCTCCTCGAGTCCGGCGACGTGCTCACCTTCGAGCACGGCTCCGTTCAGCAGACGGCGCTGCGGCTCGCCATCCGCCTTCCCGACGTGCAGGACATCCACTCGGCCTTGGCCGCCCAATGGGTGGCGCTGGCCCGGCGCACGGGCATGTCCACCGACTTCCCCACCGGGCTGCACCTGATGCGAGGGCAGGATCCACACGCCGCTTCGGGCCACCTGGTGCGCGCCACCCGGCTCCTGATCGAAGAAGGGCGCAACAGCCTGGCTGCATGGGCAGCGGGCCTGGCCATGGAAGCCGCCGACAAGGCCGGGGGCTCCATGGCTCGCCAGGAAGCCCGGCGGCTCCACTCCGAAGCCCTGATCGAGCTGCGCCGCTACGACACCGCAGAGCAGCTCATCCGCGAAGCGCTCACCATCGAACCCATCGATCGGCTCACCCAGGCCCGCCTCACCCTCGGCCTGTCACGGGTGGCCACGGGCAAGGGCGATCTGGACAGCTGCCGCCGCAGCCTCCACACCGCTGGGGTGGCCTTCGAGACCGTGCGCGACAAGGACGGGCTCCGCGACGTCATCCACGGACGCGCCTCCCTCGAGCGGCTGGAGGGCCGGCCCCAGCTGGCGGTGAGGTACTTCGAGGAAGCCCTGGGCCTGGCCCGCCGGGATCCGCGGCGCGAGGTGCTGATCCTCTCCGGCCTCATCGAGGCCCTGCTCACAGCGGGTCGCATCGACGATGTGGACGAGTTCCGTCAGCGCATGCTCAGCATCGCTCGCACCAGCGGTGACACCCGCAACATCGCACAGGCTGCCTACACCTCCGCCATGGTCCACCTGTTCCGACGGCAGCTGTCCTCCGCCGAGCGTGACCTCCACACGGCCTCGGCGCTCAGCGCCACGCTCGGCGCTCACTGGCTGCACCTGAACTGTGAGAACAACCTGGGCGAGGTGGCTCGCTTCCGCGGCGATCTCCCCCTGGCCCGCGAACACTACGAGCGCTACGCGCGCTACGCCGAGGAACAAGCCCTCACCAACGCGGCCGCGGTGGGACGGATCAACCTCGCTCTGCTGGCGCTCATCGACCGGGACGACCAGGAGATGGAGTGGCAGCTCAAGGCCGCCGAGCTGGCCCTGGCCCAGCAGCCCCGGCACTGGACCTGGGTCTTCGTGGGCCTGATGCGCGCCGCCATGGCCGCCCGGGAGCGCAACGAGCCCCGCACCCGCGCCTGGTGGTCGGTGGCTCGGGAGCACGGCTTGGCGCAGCTCCGCACCCCCGACCTCTGGCTGCCGCTTCAGCGCCTCATCGAGGCCGCCGCCGCAGCCGGGTGGAGCGACATCGCCCAGGCCGCTTGGCGCATAGGACGCGATCTGGGCACGCTCACTGGGCAGGTCGATGAGGGCGAGCTGGACCCCTCCGCGTGGACCCCCGAACCGAGCCCACAGGGCCAGGAGGAGTGACCTTGCTGTCCACTCTGCTCGCCCTCACCATCGGCTGCGGGGGGGAGCCCCCGGCCGAACCACCAGAGCCCACACCGGAGCCCCGACCCCAGGTGGAGCGCTGGCGACTCGCGGGGCTCGAGAGCAACGACCCGGCCTACGCCCAGGACTTCGAGGGGCTCGAGAGCGGGATGCTGCCCGGGAGCTGCTCCGGCACCTGCATCGTCGAGCTGTGGCGCCCCATCGCCGAGCAAGAACTGGGGGACCTCACCGCGTTGTTCGTACGCGCCGGGGACCGCACCCAGCTCATCATGGGCGAACAGGTCGTCCCCGCCGAGACTCGCTGGACCCTGCTCGGCAGCGTGCTGGGGCCGTGCGTTGGAGACCCGCTGGCCTTGCCCCCGGCCGAGGATCCCGAAGGCTTCCGCCACCTCGAGCGGAGGGGCGACGCGCTGCGCTGGGTGTTGCACTTCTCCGGCAACAACGCCTGCCACCTCGAGGGCGAGCTCGAGCTCCCGCTGCGCAACGCGAGGGTCGACACCGGTGGACTGCTCGTGGATGGCGAGCCCTGGGACGGCCGCGGCCATCAGCTCGCCCAGGATCACCGGCGAGCCTGGCTGCGGCTCCTGGTCCGGGAGAAGTGGCCAGAGCTCGAGGCCGCCGACAAGATCCTGGCGATGCAGGGCCTGGCCGGAGATCCCGATCCCGAGGCAGCCGTGCTGCTCCACGCCATCACAGAGCGCGACCCCAGCTCCGACGCCGACGCTCGCCAAGCCCTGGAGCAGCGAGCCGCCCGCTTCCCGGAGCCCGCCCCATGAGCCAGTGCAACCCCTACCCCACCGCTGACGTCATCATCGAGCTGGGCGGGGGCATC
>CAZHIK010000765.1:0-4805 GCA_964532635.1 uncultured Enterobacterales bacterium | reverse complement strand
GTGCCCATCATGCGCACCAAGAAGATCGACGCGCTGCTCTACCCCGGCGAAGCGGGGCTCCCAGCCGACTCCCCCGTCTACGACCTGCGCATCCGCTACCCGGAGCGGGCGCTGGCCTACCTGCCCGACGGCGAGCTGGGCATCCTGATCTTCTTCTTCGTGCTCTCGCTGGTCGCCGGCTACGCCCTCAAGGACGTCTTCGGCGTCGTGCTCTGACCCTGCGCCTCCCCTCCCCTGCCCCCCTCGACAGGACTCCACCATGCTGGACGATCTCCAGAAGCAGCTGAACCGCAGCCTCGACAAGATCCGCGCGGCCAACCGCAAGCGCATCTACGGCGAGGACATCATCATCGTCTCCGGCCTGCCCCGCTCCGGCACCTCCATGATGATGAAGATGCTCGACGCCGCCGGCATCGGCATCATGCAGGATGGCGAGCGCGTCGCCGACATCGACAACCCCAAGGGCTACTACGAGTACGAGCGGGTCAAGGACCTCGAGAACGAGACCGACAAGTCCTACCTGCAAGACGCCCGAGGCAGGGTCATCAAGGTGATCAGCTTCCTGATCAAGGAGCTGCCCGAAGACAACTCCTACCGGGTGCTGTTCATGCGCCGCGACATCGACGAGGTGATCGCCAGCCAGAACAAGATGATCTACCGGCTGGGCACGGAAGACACCTCGGCCACCGACGCCGAGGTCAAGAAGCTCTACCAGCGCCACCTGGTGCAGGTGAAGAACCTGGTCGACAAGCGCAAGGACATCGCGATGATCGACGTGAACCACCGCAAGGCCATCAACGATCCAATGGGCGTTGCCAACCAGGTCAACGACTTCCTGGGTGGTGGGCTGGACGTGAACGCCATGGCCGCGGTGGTGGACAAGAAGCTCTACCGCAACCGCGCCAAGGACCTGGCGGCCCAGGACAAGAAGGACGAGGGCTAGCCCATGGCGGCAGAGCCTGTCTGGTCCGCCGTCATCCGCAGCCGCTCATCCTGGCGCAGCTACCTGCAGAAGCCCCTCGAGGCCCAGCACGTCGCGGCCCTCGAGGCGGCCTGCGCAAAGCCAGCCGCCAGCCCCTTCGGCACCCCCATCCGCCTGCAGCTGGTGCAGGGCAAGGCCAAGGACGGCAAGCGGCTGGGCACCTACGGCTTCATCAAGAACGCCCAGGCCTACCTGGTGGGCGCTGTCACCCGCGGCGAGCGAGACCTCGAGGACTACGGCTACGTCTTCGAGCGGCTCATCCTCGAGGCCACCCGGCTGGGCTTGGGCACCTGCTGGCTGGGGGGCACCCTGGACCGGGATGCCTTCGGCGAGATGGTGCAGCTGAGTGCAGACGAGTGGCTCCCGGCGGTCAGCCCCGTGGGTCCCACCACCGCCAAGCGCGGAATGTTGGACGGCGCGGTGCGCATGTTCGCCGGCTCCCGCAAGCGCAAGGACCCCGGCGCGCTGTTCTTCGAGGATGGCTTCGGTAGCCCTCTGGCTTCGGGGCAGGGTCCCTGGGGCCCGGTGCTCGAGGCGGTGCGCATCGGCCCCTCGGCATCCAACAAGCAGCCTTGGCGCGTCGTAGTAGACGAGAGCGCGGCCCATCTCTACCTGCAGCCCACCCCCGGCTACGGCAGCTTCCTGAACTTCGAGATCCAGCGGATCGACATGGGCATCGCCATGTGCCACATGGAGCTGGTGGCGCGGGAAGTGGGGCTCGCGGGGAGCTGGGAGCGGGTGGATGAGCATCCCGAGGCGCCCGAGGGTGGGCGCTATGTGGTGAGCTGGGTGGTGTAGGGGGGAACGGGGCTCGGCCGATACGTGGTGTAGGGGCGGGGTTCATCCCCGCCCGCACGGAGCCCAGGACGTGTTCGTGTTCGTGCACCCCCACGCCACACGAAGGCTGCAGGCTCGGTGACGACGAGCTTGCCGCCGAGTTTCTTGGCCTCGAGCCCCGAGGCCCCCGCAGGCGTCCTGACTTTCGCAGGCCCTTGCGAAAGTTCGAGGATGACAAGGTTCAACACGGGGCCGAGGCGGCGGCGCCGAGAAACATCCGCGAGAGGAAATCGATTTCTCTCGATATATCGCCAAGGCAGGGCGTCCCCACCTGACGAGCCGTTCTGCAAGGAGCCAGGCTGGGTGCTCGGCCGGCCCGAGCGGGACCCACTCGGCCGTTCAGAGGGGCGAAGCGAGCCAACGGGTCCCGGAGGTGGGACCCGCAGCGGAGTTCCGCTCCCGGAGTCGGCCAACCGGTCCCGGGGGTGGGACCCGCAGCGGCGCTCAGGGTGGCTGAACCGTTCATCGGGTCCCGGCGAGGATTCGCGTGCCCCTCCCCCACCACCATACACAATCCCAGCTATCCTCCATCCCCATCCCCCCGGGAGGACCCATGAGCCCCAAGCCCCGCGGCCCGCGCAGGCGCCCGGACTTTCGCAACCCCTTGCGAAAGTCCGACGACGACAAGGTCCAGGACCAGCTCTCGTCTCCCAGCAGCGAAGGCCTCGCCGCCCGCCTCGCCGAGATCCTGGGCACCGGCCTCGACGAGGTGGACTTCTCCACCGACCACCTCACCGCCTGGAACCAGACCGTCGACGAGAGCAACCGCGCCGGTTTCGAGCACCGCGTCCTGCTGGGCATCGCCATCAACCGCCGGCGCCCCGAGTACGGCAGAGTGGTGGACTACCAGGACTCCATAGCCGAGTCCCTGGGCCGCTCCACCCGCTGGGTCCAGGCCACCATGAGCGTCTCCGCTACCGTGGACTCCGCCTTTCAGGAAGGCATCGTCCTGCCCCTCGAGCTGTGCGACGTCAGCTGGTACGCCATCCCTTCGGCCGTCAACAACATCCGCCACGGTCGCCCCCTGGACTGGAAACCCGACAAGCCCAGGCAGCTGACCCCAGAGCAACAGGAGGCTGCAGTGGCCAAGGCCTACCGC
Source organism: uncultured Enterobacterales bacterium (assembly GCA_964532635.1). GTDB lineage: Bacteria > Myxococcota_A > UBA796 > UBA796 > JAFGLY01 > CALDOK01. The sequence continues at coordinate 1,887 of CAZHIK010000765.1, read as the reverse complement.
GCGCTGGACAAGGCTCTCGATGCAGTGGAGGACCCTGCGCGCCGAGCCGCGCTGGCCCAGTCACTCATCGAGAAGCTCGGGGGGCACGCCGAGGCGGACGAGTCCGATCCTCGGGACCCAGGCCGCCAACTCGAGGGAACCGATGCAGGGGAGGGGTTCACCCCCTCCCGCCCCCACCAAGGTCCTCCCCCACCCCGCCGTCCCGGCCGCCGCCCCCATCGCTGGCGCAGCTAAGCTCACCAACGCCCCTCACACCGACATGGCTTGACAGCCATATAGGGGGGGGAGGGTAGGATATCGCCGGAGGTGAGGATGAAGATCACCGTGGGCGAAGAGCGGGTGCAGGACCTCGATCCCCAGCGGCTGTCTCCGCAGGAGCTGGCGCAGGTGGGGCAGCTCCTGGAGAGCCGGGCGCGGCTGCAGGTGCAGCTGAAGATGGTCGAGCAGGAGATCCACGTGGCCCTGCTGGCGGCCAAGGAGCGCCGCGGGATCACGGGGCAGGTGAGCGTCGACTGTGAGACGGGGACGATCGAGCCTGCGGGCGAGGAGGAGTGAGGGATGGCGAATCAGACTATCGACAGCGGCACACCGACGCTCACATTCGACGTCGGCAGCACCTACCATGATCAGAGAATCCAGGTGGACTCGGACGTCATGTACTTCCGGGTCGATGTCAGCGGCTGGACCAACGTTCTTCGGGTCGTCGGATCAGAGGCCCACTTCCAGCGCAGAATCGTCCTCCGGCCCTCTTCGTTCCCATCGGGGACGTCAGAGTTCCACATGTGGGGCTCCGAGGACTGGAAGCTGGAGTCTTCCAACGACGAGCTCGCTTTCCAGCGCTACCACTCGGCGTCGTGGCAAGACGTCCTTGTGCTGGCCTACGTAGCCGCTGGTCCGGACACGATACGGCTCCACGCGGATGCAAAGCTGGAGAACTCCAGCACCCTGGTCTTCGACCAGGCCAACTCCAGCGAGAACACCATCGTGACCTTCTCCCAGAGCTCCGGGGGTTCCACGGTGGACACGTCGATCCACAAGGAGGGCTGGCTGGTGTGCGACTCCGCCATCGGCGTGCGCACCAAGCACAAGACCACCGCTCCCAGCGGCGGTTCCGTGGGGGACGTCGTGGTCTACACCGACGGATCCTACAACTCGTACCTCATGGTGAAAACCAGCCACACGGTCACAGCTTGGCGTGGTCTGGAGCTCAATGAAACCCCATAAGCGCGGCTCCCCATACCGCAACTTCGGCCCCAGGAGTTCCAGCGATGACCACGACCCTTACCGTCTCCAGTTCTGAGCCAACCCTGCTCTTCGAGGACACGACCACCGGGCCGCCGGCGCACCTCGACTTCCAATTCGTCCTCGACAACAGAGACTTCTCGCTGCAGGCGGAGAAGGCGGGCGGTGGATGGGCTGAAGTGTTCATGTTCACCCAGACCACCAACGAGTGCGTCTTCGCCGACTCACTGGTGATCGAAAACTCCTCGGGCGCAGCGCGGCTGGACCTCTGCTACTACGAGGGCGGAGGCGGGACGAGCTACTACTGGCGCCTCCAGGTGAGCACCTCCGGAACCCTGGAGTTCGAGTGCGAGCGGCCCACCCCACAGCCCTGCTTTCGACTCGAGAAAGACGGAACCTTCGATCTCCGAAACGACGGGACCTACCAGACGAAGTTCCTGCAGGCGGGGCCCCTCACCTTCGTCCAGAAGTCCGGCGGGGTGGACATCATGCGGTTCCAGTTCGGGGGCGTCACCAAGGCCCACATCGCTTCGGACGGCTGCGGTGAGTTCGGCGCGGTGCAGTGTGGCGGAGGGTCCTCGGCGCCAACGGCGACCGGACGCTACCTGGGCGAGCTGTGGCTGCAGGAACCGGGCTTCGGCACAG
>CAZHIK010000764.1:0-4816 GCA_964532635.1 uncultured Enterobacterales bacterium | reverse complement strand
CCTCGTGCCCGCCGGCTCGACGAATTGGTCTTCGACCTGCCCGTGGCCGGCGGCGATCTCCACCGCCGCATCGCCCACGACGGCACGGTGCAGTGGCCCGCTCCGGTGGAAGGCCCCGACTTCGCGCGCTCCTTCCTGCTGGCGTCGCAGTCCCCGGGCCTGCGCCGTGAGCATCTCGAGGAGCTGGCCGGCTGCTGGTCCCACAAACGCTTCGCCGGCTTCCTCACCGGCACCATCGACCTGGTCTTCGCCACCCCGGCAGACACCGGCCGCGCACCCCAGCGCTTCTGGATCGCCGACTACAAGAGCAACAAGCTGGATCTGCTGGCCGAAGGCCCGCCTCGACCCCAGAACTACTGCCAAGCCTGGATGCTCCACGAGATGGAGCACCACGCCTACACGGTGCAGCTGATGCTCTACACCCTGGCCCTGCACCGCTGGCTGCAGCAGCGTCTCGGCGCCGACTACAGCTACGACCAGCACGTGGGCGGTGCCTTCTACCTGTTCGTGCGGGGCATGTGCGGCCCCGGCGCCCCCCGCGATGGCGCCCACCCCCTGGGGGTGTTCTTCCACAAGCCGGCCCGGGCCCTCGTCGAGCGTCTCGACAGCCTGCTCGAGTCCCCCGGAGGTGTGGCGTGACCGCTCCCCGCCCCATGCCACCGCTCTTCGCCCCCGCCCTGGTGCCTCGGGGTTCGCCCCAGGCCGCGGTGCTCACTCGGCTCGAGCCCTTCTGGCGCCACGGGGTGCTCGAGGGCATCGACCTTCACACCGCCGCCCACCTGGCTCGCATGGCCAGCGCCATGGACCCCGACCTCGTGCTGGCCCTGGCCCTGGCGGTGCGCGCCCCCCGGCGCGGCCACGTCTGCGTAGACCTCGACACCCTCGAGCCCAAGGCCCTGCTGCCGGTCCAACCGGATGAGGATGCGGCCGAGTCCAAGCCAACGCCCGAGCTGGATCTGCCCGGTGTGGGCTGGGCGGCGCGGGTGGCCGGCTTCACTGCGCTGGTGCGCAGCGCGGATGATCCCGACCGCCCCACCCCCTTCGTGTTGGCGGGCACCACCCTCTACACCGACCGCTACTGGCGCTACCAACAGTCCTTGGCCGATCGCATCACCGGCTGGCTGGGCTCGGCGGGCCGGCTCCGGCCGGCGGATCCGGATCTGCTGTGCCGCGGCCTTGGCCAGCTGTTCCCCAAGCCCAGCGGTGGTACCATCGACCTCCAGCAGGTGGCGGCGGCCATGGCCCTGGCCCAGCGCTTCACGGTGATCACCGGCGGGCCGGGCATGGGCAAGACCTGGACCGTGCGCAACCTGCTGGCCCTGGTGTGGCTCGAGCACCGCGCGCGCCACGCCGCTGGCCTGGCCGAAACCCCGGAACCGGTGGTGGCCCTGGCCGCCCCCACCGGTAAGGCCGCGGCCCGCATGCGCGAGTCCCTTCACGCCGACCTCGACGCACTGCTGCCCCCCATGACCTCCCTGCTGGGAGACGCCACCCAAGCCGCGCGCGCCTGCGAGTTCCTGCGGGAGCTGTCGGCGTCCACCCTCCACCGCCTGCTGGGCTGGCGACACGACAACCCCACCCGCTTCCGCCGCAGCGCCGCCGATCCCATCCCCGCCGACATCGTTGTGGTCGACGAAGCGTCCATGGTGGATGTGGCCCTGATGGCCAAGCTGTTCGACGCGGTGGGTGATCGCGGTCCCGGTGGTGCCCCCACCCGGCTGGTGCTGCTGGGGGATCGCAACCAGCTGGCCAGCGTCGAAGCCGGCACGGTGCTGGCCGATCTGTGCGGCCCCACTCGGGCCGACACCCTGTGCCTCTCGGCCCAGCTCATCGACCACCTGGACTCCACCTTCGAGCTGGGCCTGCGCGCCCGCGCTGAGATCCCTGGGTCCGACGTGCGCGCCGTGCTCAGCCCGCCTATGCACGACGCGGTGGTGCAGCTTCGCGTCAGCCGCCGCTTCCGCGCAGACTCGGGCATCGGTCACTTCGCCCTGGCCTGTGTCGGATCGGACTTCGATGCAAAGCGGGCGGCGGATGTGTTGGACGGGGGCGCAGTGGATGTGTCACTGCTGCCCCACGCCCCGCCCCCTGGACTCGACCCGGTGGTGCGGCGCCTGCTGACCGATGGCTTCACCCCCTACCTGCGGCTGTTGCGGGGTGGCCTCGGAGCGGTGCAGGGCCCTGCCTTCCCCACCCAGGCGGTGTTTCACCGACGTGTCATCGAAGCCTTTGACCGCTTCAGGGTGCTCTGCGCCCACCGCCTGGGCTCCACCGGCGCCAGCGGTATCAACCGCACCGTCATCGCCTCGCTCAGCGATGCTGGGCTGCTGGACAGCAGCGAGCCATGGTGGCTGGGGCGGCCTGTGTTGGTGTTGAACAACGACTACTCGGTGCGGCGCAGCAGCGGCGAGCGCGGGCTGTTCAACGGCGACATCGGGCTGCTGGTCCAAGCCCGCGTCGGCGGCACCCACCGCCCAATGGTGGCCTTCCCGGGCCCCGACAGCTTGCCTGGGGCCCAAGATCCCTGTCAGCCGCCCAACATCGAGCCCGAGCAATACGAAGACAAGCTGCTGGTGGACTACGTCGACCCGGCCCGGCTGCCGGATCACGCAACCGCCTTCGCCATGACCATCCACAAGTCCCAGGGCTCCGAGTTCCACCACGTCTGCGTGGTGCTGCCCCGCCAGCCCTCCTCCCTGCTCACCCGCGAGTTGGTCTACACCGGTGTCACCCGCGCCCGGGAGCGCATGAGCTTGGTGGCCGCGCGGCCGGTGCTCGAGGGCGCGCTGAGCGCGACGGTGCAGCGGGCCAGTGGGTTGGCTGGGAGCCTGTGGGGCGCTAGCTCTCTGGCCTCGTTGTCTCAGTCATCGACGATGCGTTCATGTCCCTCGGGGCAGATGCCCAGGGTATAGTCGTAGAAGCCGTCGTCCCACTGGGGCAAGCAGCGGTACTCGGCCTCGCAGTACTGCCTGTCGCAGTCGGGACAGTAGAAGTCCAGGCCGTCGTGGTTGGCGTGCTGCATGGCTTGGTGGAGGGTGGGGGCGCCGGCGTGCAAGAGCATGGCCGGGGCCTCGCCCAGCTTGTCCTGGCTGATGCCCATGCGGCGCAGGGGGCTGGCCACCACCAGCAGATCCTTGCGCAGCGCCAGGCGCACCACCTCTCGGCCACACTCCTCGCAGTGCAGGGTGCGGTCGGCCTCGCAGCGCTCCAGCGCGCTGCGCATGGGATGGCCGCAGGTGGTCTCTTTGATGCTCATGCGTTGGCTTCCTGCGCAGTGGTGGATGTGGCCGCGGGTGGGGGTGAACTCGGCCCCTACACTACATGATCCCCGAAGCGTTGCGTTGACCCCTACCAGCCGCTCAGCGCTTGGCCCATGGGGTGCGTGGGGCTAAGGTGGGGTGCGCTCCCGCAACCGGAGGCTCCATGCGCGCCGCTCTTCCGCCCATCGTGATCCTGGCCAGCGCCGGCCTGCTGCTCACCGCCTGCCCCAAGGGTGAAGACAGCGAGCTGGACGGCGATCTGCTCGGCATCGGCCTGTCACCGAGCAATCCCATCATGGTGGTCAACGAGACCATCGCCTTCGAGGCCAAGGCCTTCTACGCCGACTACTCCAACGAGGTCATCACCAACGAGGTGGACTGGATCAGCTCCGACGAGCGCGTGGCCACGGTGGACAGCGGCGGGACGGCTACGGCCCTGAGCGAGGGCACGGCCAGTATCATCGCCAGCTACACCGACGGCATGAGCGCCAAGGTGGAGCTCACGGTCAGCGGCGCCGACGTCAGCTCCGTGAGCCTGTCCCCCAGCACCGTTGACGTCGAGGTGGGCGATCGGGTGCAGCTGATCGCCAACGCCACCTTCAGTGACGGCAGCACGGGCAACATCGCTGCGAGCTGCGACTGGACCAGCGTCGATGCCGGGGTCGCCCAGGTGGACGGCGCGGGCCTGGTCACAGGCAACGGCGAGGGCAGCACCCAGATCACGGCCAGCTACAGCGGGGTGAGCATCAGCCCGGCCACGGTCACCGTGGTGGCCGAGGGCACGGAGTTGCCGGATCCCGACCTGCGCATCACGAGCTTCGACGCCTCGGTCAGCGGCGACACCGTCAGCTACACCATGACGGTGGAGAACCAGGGCGGCGGCTACGCCAGCGACTTCTACGTGGACATCTACCTCGACAGCGGCAGCGAGCCTTCCTACGGCGACGCCTACGACGGCTTCGGCTGGGTCCCGGGCCTGGCCTCTGGCGAGAGCACGCCGGTGTACGTGGACCTGTCGGAGGTGTCGTCGGGCAGCTACAGCTCGTGGGCCCTGGCGGACTCCGATCAGTTCGTAGACGAGAGCAACGAGAACAACAACACCGCCGGCCCCGAGTCGGTCTCGGTCTCGAGCGGCAGCTCCGGCTACCCCAACCTCGAGGTCACCTCCTTCGACGCGGCCTCCGACGGCTACTACACGCTGTACTCCATCGAGGTCACCAACACTGGCGGCTCCGACTCCGGCTCCTTCTATGTGGACCTGTTCATCGATCAGTGGGACACGCCGGTGGTGGGTGACGACGGCGACTACTGGGGCGAGGTGGACAACCTGGCCCCCGGCGAGTCGGTCAGCTGGGAGCCCGAGCTGGAGCTCGGCCCCTACCACTACCACTACTACTACTGGAACAGCTGGCTCTTCGCCGACAGCTACGACATGGTCTACGAGAGCGATGAGAGCGACAACATCGCCTTCACCGAGGTGTGGGGAGACTACTGAGTTCGGCTAGACCCTATGGAGTGACCGGCTCCGATTCGCAGCCGTCAGGCACACTGACGGT